>DASQDA010000027.1:0-18138 GCA_035634435.1 Polyangiaceae bacterium | reverse complement strand
TCTATCCTGGTGTGCACTCGAACGGCCGCCTGAGCGCCCGTGGGCGGTGCATGCGGAGACAACAGGATGGCATGTTCCAACTTCTTATCCCGGAAGCGGCTCCAACCTTGGCTCGCCACGCTCGCGTTGCTGCTCGCCGGTTGCGGCGACGTTGGCGAAGAAGTGCTGGCAGAGCAGGAGGCGCCGATCGTGGGCGGGGTGGTCGCGGTAGCGGGCGCTCAGCCCTTCATGGTCCAGATCACGCTAGCCCGCGCGAGCGTCGGCGAGGAGCATTGGTGCGGCGGAGCGCTCGTTCATCCCTCATGGGTAATGACGGCCGCACATTGCGTCCATGAGCGCTCCGCCAGCGCGTTTTCCGTCGTGCTGGGGCAACACAGTCGCGCGGCGTGGAACCAGGGAGAGCACGCGCGCTCGGTGGCCACCATCGTCTTGCATCCCGGCTTCGATCCGGTGACGCTCCACAACGATATCGCACTGCTCGAGCTCTCGCGTCCCGCAGCTCTTGGGCCGCGAGTGGCTACGGTCGCAACTGCGGGGCTTCCGCCGCCGGGATCGGCACTGCGCATCTTCGGCTGGGGCAGCCGGGTGGAAGGCGGGCCCTCGGTGACGACCTTGCGCCAGGCCACCATCCCGCGGCTGAGCGCTGCCGCTTGCGCCGCCGCGCATCCGGGTAGCATTTCGGCGAGCATGTTCTGCGCTGGGCCGCTTCAGGGGGGTGTGGATGCTTGTCAGGGCGACAGCGGTGGGCCCGTCATCAATCCGCGCACGTCGCGCCTCGTGGGAGTGACGAGCTGGGGCGTGGGTTGCGGCCGCCCTCGGTCGCCCGGTGTCTACACCGAGGTGAGTGACTTCACCCCGTGGTACAGCGGGTACTTCCTGTAGGTGACCACAAAGCGACTGAGCCGTCGCGAGTCACAGCGACGGCCCTACGTTCCCGTGTGCAGGGTCGAGGCATGGGCGAGCGGCCTAGCCCGTCTGCCACGACCGCTGTGTTTCGACCGCGCGCAGGTGACGCGCCGTGGCTCTGCTCCGCCACGTCGCGCAAGGCGCGTCCAGTCGACGTGCCTTCAGAGTGCGCTCGCCACGCGTAGGATGCGGTGGTGTATCTGGTACACGTTGTTGCAGCTGGTGTTGAGGCACAGCGCGGTTGCTGAGACGTCGCACCCTTGCTCGACGAGCAGGCGGAGTGCGGCGGCGTCGCGCGGCCTCAGACGCGCATGGAGCGAGCGCACGCGTCGCTCCCGCCTTTCGCTCGCGAGCAAGAGGTCCTCGGGGCTCATGCGACTGGAAGGCCAACGGGCAGCCAAGTCTTCCAGCGCGCCGAGCAAGGCAGCGGAATCACTCCCACGACGAGCCGCGCTGCCGCGCCGCTGCGAATGGCGAGAGGCGACGCTGCGAGCAATCACGAACGCCCAGGTTCGCACGCTGCAATCGCCGCGGAAGTGCCGCAGGCTGAGCCACAGGGTCTCGCTGAAGTCAGAGAACGCCTCCTCGGCGTCTGAGCGATGGGCGAGCCGCCTTTGCAAGTAGCGTCGGATTGGCTCCCCGAGGGCTCGCAGCGCCAGTGTTGCCGCGCGCTCGCCATCCCCGGCCCGCGCCGCCGCTCGGATGGCTTCTTCGTCGACATCGACTTCGGTCGGCCGACGAGCGACGCGCCCTCGTTGCTGGAGCTTTCGCGGACGCTCACTGGCGCTGTCGTGATGCATGAGCACCGCACAGCAAGAACGCTGCCAGTCGAGCTGGTCAGGTTCTGTGCCGCTTCATCGCTGCTGCCGTCTGGCGGCGCTGAGCCGCCGCTGGCGCTCGCCAGGCCGGCGCTTGACAACGCGTGGTTCCTTGTCAACTTGCGAGCCCGAAACGCAGCATGCAAGCGCTCCCGACTCAGGTGTTGCAGGTGGCCGACGAATGGTGGGCGCGGGACTTCGCCTGTGAGGTCGATGAGCTCAGGCCCGCCCACACACACGTTCAGGAGCACGCGGGACGACTCGGCGAGGAGACGGGGATCTGGATCTTGTGCGTGGGCGAGCATCCGCTGATCTCCTTGCCGTCGAGCCTGATGAGCACGCTCGCCGAGCAGGCGGCAACCTGGTCGCGGGCCGTGGTGGCCGATGAGGCGGCGCTCCTTTCGCAGCTCGCGCCAGTGGAAGTTCGCAAGATCGTGGGCCCCGCCTTCATCGGCTACGGCACGACAGCCGAGCTCGACCTGGCGAGCGCGTCGGTCTCCCGCGAGCTGACCGCTGATGACGCTACGGCAATCACAGCGCTGCGCGCTGCGTGTAGTGAGGAAGAATGGGAGCACGGCGGCAGCGATATTCGCCACGATCCGTGCTTTGGCGCACACGACGAGTCCGGCGAGCTGTGCGCGCTGGCGGGCTACAAGCTGTGGGACGCGAAGATGGCGCACATCTCCATCGTGACCACGCCGGAGCGTCGACACCGTGGGTATGCCACCGCCGCCGTGGCGAGCGCTGCCTCGCATGCGCTCGCTCACGAGCTCTACCCCCAGTATCGAACCCTTGCTTCCAACCAGGCCTCGATGCGCATCGCCCGGCGGCTCGGATTTTTGGAGTACGGGTTTTCGGTTTATGTGAAGTTGGCGTCCAGCTAGCGCGGCCTGTGCGCCGCGGCGAACACCAGCAGGTCGTGGAGGCGGTGTGGGGCTCCCCTGATGGGCGTCCGAACGCCGCCGTCCGTTCGGCGTGAGCGTTGCCGGAGGCGACTCGGCGGCGTCTCGCGCTTGTCGAGCCTCGAAGGGAAGGGAAGGCTGGAAGGGGGGGCGCAGAGCGGAAAAGTAGTTGCACGCGCAACTACTTTTCCGTGAGCTGCAGCCCTCACCGGCGCTGCCCGCAACGCCCAATCGCCAGCAGCGCGGCCTTCGTTTTTCGGCGTCGGAGCTACCGCCTGTAAAGCGCGAGCACGGCCGGGAAAGTTTGTTGCGCGGTTGCAAGCTGCACGGCCGTGTCCGAGCTCCAGCGGAAGGCAATCTTGGCCTGCGCTTCCACGCTGACCCCTGCGGCGCCGCTCATGAAGTGCACGAACTCCCCGAGGTTGATGTCCTTGGCGTACCTGCTGTTGATTTTCGGCAGGTACTGCGCCATCAGCTCGAAGAAGCGATCCAGCTGCGCCACACCTTGGCGTGTGCCGCCGACCTGTCCGGCGTAGATGGGGTACCAAAAGTCGCGGAACCAATAGATGCCGTCGTCATCGACGTTCTGATTCAGCTCTGCCCAGGCCCGGTCCTTGAAGCCACTCGGGAGCAGCGCGGAGATGTTCTGGTACACGTCCCACTGGTAGATCTCGGCCCACTTGCTGTCGCCCCAGGTCTGGAACGCGGGCGAGCCGAACACGGCGTTGTTGTTGCTTTCGACGATGTGCGCCATCTCGTGCGTAAAGGAGGCCACGAACCAGTCGTCCTGGGTGTTCGTCCAATCGGTGCGCGGCGAGAAGATCACGTTGCGGTGATAGGCGCTCGCCTCCGACACGTATTGAACGCCCGCGACCGTGTAGGGGTGGCCCGCGTAGACGTTGTCCTGGTTCGCAATCACGTACAAGTACGGATCGCTGAAGCTGCCATATTGAGCCTTCGTATACGCCCACGCCTGGTTGAGGATGGGGCGCAGCCAGTCAACGCTGCTCTGCGGGTTGACGTACTGGTCCGCATACATGGCAATGTGGGTGTCCAGCGGGCGGCGGTGCAGGGTGCGATTGTGCCCGCCGTACCAGCCGGTCTCCACCCAGGAAAGCGGTGGCTCGGTCAGCGCGCGAGTGGTGACGCACGCGGGGGCCGTGGTGGTGGAGGAACCAACTCCGTTCACCGCGGTCACACGGAAGCAGTACTGCGTGCTCGGAGTGAGCGCGGTGGCGCGGAACTCGGTACTGCCCGCACCGGCCGTGTAGGTGGTGACTTGACCGGAAGTGAACGAGCTGTTCGGCGCGCGCTCGACTCTGAACGAGGTTTCCGGGCTGTGCCGGCCAGCATTGTCCGTCCAGGTGGCGATGATTTGATTGCTGGTGGGTGCACTGAGCGTGAGCCCGCTGGGCGCGGCCGGAGCCGTCTGGCTCCCGGCTGCGGTGCCGTACAGCCGCCACTCCGCCAGCTGGGTGATGCCTTCTCCGCGATTGGCATCGACCACCAGCCGGTAGTGGGAGAAAGCCTGGCTGCTGGTGTTCGCGGTGAAGGTTCGAGCCTGCAGTCGGGCGGGGAAGCCCTGGTTGGTTCGGGTGTCCAGCGTGGTCCACGGGCCGCTCGAGCTATTCGAACCCTGCAGGCGCCAGTTCTTCGGATCGCGTCCCGGGTGATCGTTGGCGGAAGTGATCGTGTATTGCGTGATCACGGCACCCGCCACGGTCTGCTGCTGCAGCCAGGTCGTGGGGTTGAAGGTCAGGTACTTGGTCCCAGGCGCTCCGTCCGTGGCCTTTGCAATGCCTTCCAGGCCGGTGGTGTTGAATTGATCGCTGGGCCCGAACGACGAGAGTGCCGTGACGTCCTTCAAGCCGCCCGGAGCAGCTGCCGTGACCACCGCATTCGAAAGCGCCGATGGGAAGCCGCGTAACGTTCCGCCGTTGTGCGCCTGCACCCGGTAGACGTACACGGTGCCATGCACGAGGCCCGAATCCACGTAGCTCGTGCCGCTGGTCGTGAGCTCGACCACGCTCTTGCCGTCTTCGCTGCTGCGTTGCACGTAGTACCCCGTTGCCCCTGCAACGGAGCTCCAAGACACCGTCGCGCTGGTGCCGCTGACGCTCGCCGCCACGGCTCCGACCGTGCCGGGCACGGTACCGCTCGGCCGGGAGCCGCCCACGCGCAAGCCGGCTAGCTGTAGGTCGCCGCCGGACGTGGCGCTGTTGCGCGTCACGTTCAGGCGATAATAGAGATAAGCCGTCGTGTTGGAAAAGGTGTGCGTGTAGGTCGTTTGTCGCTGTGGGAACGGTTCCGGTCGCGCCACGCTGTGCAGCGGGACCCAGCGGAAGCCATCGAAAGAGCCTTCGAACGTCCAGTCCTTCGGGTCACGCTCGGGGAAATCGTTGGCTGAGCTGATGTCGTACGAGCGAATCACGGTCGGAGCGGTCATCCGATACTGGATCCAGGAGCGATTCTTCAGAATGAAGAGCTTGGTGGCCGCCGACGTGTCGATCAGGTTCGCCGCCCCCTCGCTCGCTACTGGTGCCTTTTGCTGTACCGTCACGTTGGCCAGCGACGTCGGCGTGTAGTCGGTATCGCCGGAGGGTAACGTCTGCTCGACCTTGTCAGCGTGCTCACTGCCCTCAGCGTGCTCACTGCCGTCATCCGGCGCGCTGCAGGCAGCCACGAACAACAAAGGCAAACACATCGCGTAGCGGGGCTGAAACTTCATCGCTTTTGTTCCTGGTTCGAACGCGCACGAACCTTCGGCGCTTTCGGCTGATCGTTAGAGCCGCCCTAGGGCGCCACCTTCACGGCTGCGTACGATTTGTTCACAGGCCGCCGCCGGGCTCACTAGATGAGCATCAGAGCGATTGCGCCCCCAGCTCTGCCGTCAGCGTGCCGGGCTCATGCGGGGCCTGTACCGGCTCGGCGTTCGAGAGCGCCCAGGTGACCGCGTACGAGGCACGGCGGCGGCTCGGAGCCCTCGAGCAGCGACAGTGTTACGGCAACCGGAGTAGCCGGTAGCAGCGTTCGACTACCACGAACGTGGAATAGCGTGGAGCTCCCCGAGCCGTATGCCTCGATCCTGCATTGCGCTTGGGAGGTCACTGCTTGCTCAGGACGACGGATCCGCTGATGGGCGACATCGCTCCTTCGGGAGAAAGCGTTAGCGTGCTGCCTTTGACACAATAGGAGTTTTGGTCCGGCGTTCCACCGGCTTCGAGCTGTGTCACCTTACCGCCGGCGGTCGAATAGGTGCCGCTCGTCGTTTGTACCTGCGGGATGAGCTTCAACGTGCATGAGCAGCCGCTGGACCCGCTGCATGACACGGATTCGAAGCCGTTGTCGGCTGCGCTCGCCGCAAGCGACTGGCGCAGTTGCTCACAAGTCAAAGTAATGGCGCCCTGTGTCAAGCAGGCGGCCGGCACGTTGACAGCCAAGCTGCCCGTCATCGTGACGTTTGCTTGAAACGTCAGGTCGCGGTTGTAGGCCACAGTCCCGGACATCCCAACTTCTTTGGCTTCGCTCGTCAGGCCAGGGCAGTTCATGCTCTCGCTCACATCCGTCCCCGCCAGGTCCAGGCACGACGAAGTGATCTTCCACTGGCCCACGATGTCGCCCCCGCACTCCGAGGTGTCGCCGCATGAAGCCGCTTCGTCATCCGCGGTCCCGCCGCAACCGGACGCGACCAGAGCCAGAAACACGCTTCCAATCCGCCCAACGGCTTTCACCATGTAACGGAGGATGCCACCGATTGCGGCCGCCTTGAAGGATAGAGTAGATTGGGCGTCGCTCACTTGCTGTCACAGCACCTCCAACCGGACGGCGCGACCACCGACGCCCGAGTCGACTTTCCTCGCCCGCATAGATATCCATTCGGAGCGAAGCGAGTCGGGCACGTCAGTTGAGCCTTCAGTTCAGCGCTTTGCGTGACGTGAAGGTTGCCTCTGCCCTGTTCCGGGGCTTTGGCTCGGCGCCTTGGACGCGGTGCCAGGCGCGGCACCTGAATCGAGGTTTGGGTGGCGACGTTTGCCCAACGCCGCCACTTGCCTCCGAGCGCGCTCGTTCCCGCGGGGAGCCCCCACAAGCATTCGGCCGCTACGCCCGGGGTGCGAGCGCCGCCTCTATTCAGCGTGCCGGGCTCTTGCCGGGGTCGTACCAGCGGGAGTTGCCCGACAGGATGTAGTTGGATTCCTGGGGGCCCCAGGTGGCCTTTTCGTATTCGTAGATGGGGGTGGAATCGCCGAGGATGGGCTCGCAGATCCGCCAGGCAGCCTCGACGCCGTCTTCGCGGGCAAAGAGGTTGGCGTCGCCCCGCATGGCGTCGCCGATGAGACGCTCGTAAGCGCCCATCTCGTCAGGGCGCTGGTTGCGCACCATGAGCTCGACGCTCTCGCCGGCCATGACGTCGCCGCCGCGTTTGGCGCGCGCGCCAATGGCGATGGCGACCTCCGGCCCGAGCCGAAAGCGCACGTAGTTGGTGTTGGCCGGCACGGGCTCGGGGAACACCATGTGGGGCGGCCGATGAAAGTCGACCAGCACCTCGGTCGCGGTGACGGGCAGATGCTTACCGGTGCGGATGTAGAAGGGCACCCCCGCCCAGCGCCACGAGTCGACGTAGAGGCGCACGGCTGCAAAGGTCTCGACCGACGAGTCCTTCGCGACGCCGTCCTCTTCGCGATAACCCTTGTACTGGCCGCGCACGACGTTTTCGGGCGACAGCGGGCGGATGGCTTTGAAGACCTTGGTCTTCTCGTCTCGCAGGGCCTCGCGGTCACCTGCGGGTGGTGGCTCCATCGCGAGGAAGGCCACCACTTCGAGCAGATGGTTTTGCACCACGTCACGCAAGGCACCGGCTTCCTCGTAGAAGCGCCCCCGACCCGCGACTCCGAAGGTCTCGGCCATGGTGATCTGCACGCTGCTCACGAAGTTGCGGTTCCAGAGCGGCTCGAGGAACGCATTGGCGAAGCGGAAGTACAACAGGTTCTGTACGGGCTCCTTGCCGAGGAAGTGGTCGATGCGGAAGATCGACGGCTCGCCGAACACGCGGTGCAACACCTGATTGAGGTGCTTGGCGGACTCGAGGTCACGACCAAAGGGCTTCTCGACCACGACGCGTGCGCCGTCCGCGCAACCCGTGGAGCCGAGGAACTCGACCACCTCGGGAAACACGCTGGGCGGGATGGAAAGGTAGTAGAGCGGCCTGCGGGCGCCGCGGAGGGTCTGCTTGAGCTTGTCGAAGAGCTCGACCGTTCGATAGTCGCCGTCGACGTAGCTCAGGTTCTCGGACAGCGCGGATAACGCGCGCTCGTCGACCCCGCCGCCGAACTCCTGGATGCTCTCGCGCATGCGCGCCTTGAGCTTTTCCAGGCTGGAGCCGCCGCGTGACACACCAACCATGGGGAAGGGCTGGTGGCCGCGCTTGATCATGGAGTGCAAGGCGGGAAAGATCTTCTTGAACGCCAGATCGCCCGTCGCGCCGAAGAGCACCAGCGCGTCGGAATGTGGCTCGCTGTTCATGTGCCCGCCTTCTTCTCGTGGTGACCGCCGAAGCCGAAGCGCATGGCCGACAGCACCTTGTTGGCAAACTCAGCCTGCCCACGCGACTCGAAGCGGTCGAACACCGAGGCGCTCAGCACGTGTGCGGGCACGCCTTCGTCGATGGCCGCCTGCAGCGTCCAGCGGCCCTCACCCGAGTCCGACACCTTGCCGCTGAACTCGTCGAGCGCGGGGCTCTTGACCAGTGCTTGCGCCGTGAGGTCGAGCAGCCACGAGGTGACGACGCTGCCGCGGCGCCACAGCTCGGTGATGTCGCGCAGATCGAAGTCGTACTGGTAGTGCTCGGGGTGCGCGAGCGGAGTGGTCTCGGCGTCCTTCTCACGGGTGGTGTTGCCGCAGTTAGCGCGATGCAGAATGTTCAGACCTTCGGCGTAAGCGGCCATGAGCCCGTATTCGATCCCGTTGTGCACCATCTTCACGAAGTGCCCGGCGCCGGCAGGCCCGCAGTGGAGGTAGCCGTGCTCAGCGGTGCTGCCTGGCTCTCTGCCGGGGGTGCGCGAGGTGGAGTCGATGGCGGGGGCGAGGGTTTCGAAGATTGGGTCGAGGTACTTCACCGCGGTGGCGTCTCCGCCGATCATCAAGCAGTAGCCGCGCTCGAGCCCCCACACGCCGCCACTGGTGCCCACATCGAGGTACACGATGCCGCGCTCGCGGAGCTCGGCAGCCCGTCGGATGTCGTGGTGGTAATGAGTGTTGCCGCCGTCGATGAGGATGTCGCCCGGTTCTAGGTGCGGTGCTACCTGGGCGATGGTGTCGTCCACGTAAGCGGCGGGAACCATGAGCCAAACCGCGCGTGGCTTTTGCAGCTTCGACACCAGATCCGCAAACGAGCTGGCTTCCGTGGCTCCGTGGGCGCCGAGCGCGCGCACGGCGTCGGCGTTGACGTCGAACGCCACGCAGTCATGCCCTTTGTTCATCAAGCGCCGCACCATATTGGCGCCCATTCGACCCAGTCCGATCATCCCGAGCTGCATGCTTCAACACTCCTGAAAGCCTGGGACGCACCGGGCGCCGCCAGTCGGGCGAAGCAGAGCACGTTCGCAGAACGCCTTCGAGGCGGAAACGCTACATCGGGTGCGTCCGGGTCCGCCGGCCGCTCCGCTGATAACGGAAGCGACGGCAGCAGCCAGGACCAGCGAAATGCTCGCTTCTCGGGTATGCTGCCGGACACGGTGCAGGCGTCAGCACTCCCGAGGAGCACTTGAAGGAGCCGCGTTCGCGTCGCGATCGTCCCAACCTACCCACCAGTGGCGTGGGGCGTGAGGAGCTCAGAGCCTCGCTGCTGAAGCCATTTCTGTTGCGGCTGCGCGACGAGCGCGGTGAGCCGGCGGTCCGCGCGCTACTCTCGACCGTGGGAATTCCGCAGTCGCTGGTCGATGGTGACAGCGGCTGGATCAGCGTGGCGGCCACGCGGCGTGTGCTGGCGGCTCTGGCAACGGCGCTGGGCCCCGACGCGCTGGCGTCGCGCGGCGCCTGGATGACGCACCCCGAGGTGTTGGGCGCGTACGTGCGCATGCTGCGCGTCGCCAGCTCGCCGACGGACGCATATCGTTATCTGGCCGCCAACTCCGCGGAGACCACCCGCGTGGGTACCTACGAGATGGTGTCCGTCGACGCGGCGCGAGCGGAGCTCAGCTATCGCCCTCGCGCCGAAGCGGAGAGCGATCAGAACGACCTGCTGCTGTGCCGCGCGCGCTCCGCCGAGCTCGTGAGCGTTCCGCGTATCTGGGGCCTGCCGGAAGCCAAGCTCTCACACCCGAGCTGCATCGTTGAAGGTGCCGACGAGTGTCGCTACGTGCTCAACTGGGGTGGCGGGCGCGCGCCGGGCATTGGTCTCGGCGCCTTCCTGGGAGCGACGGTTTGCGGTGGCGCGGTGAGCATCTCCGGCAGCTGGTTGGCGGCCGCGATCGCTGCTCTGGTGGGTGCTTGCTTCGGCACGGCGCTGTCGGCGCTGTCAGCGCGCATCGCTCAGGAACGCGCCGCGCGCGCTTTCGAGAAGAATCGGATTGGAGCGCTCGAGCGGGGGCTGGAGCTGCACGGTCACTTCCGCGATGCGGCCGGTGAGCTGTCTGGAGTCACGTTGGGCGGCAAGTATCGCATCTTGCGCAAGATCGGCGCGGGCGGCATTGGCGCGGTCTACGCGGCCGAGCACGTGGCGCTTGGCTCTCATGTCGCGGTCAAGGTCCTGCGGGACGCCGCTGCCATGGACGCTTCGGAGATCGCGCGACTGCGCCGCGAGGCGCGCGTGCAGGTCTCCATCGAGCATCCCAACGTCATCCGCGTGCTCGATCTCGACCAGCTGCCCGACGGCTCCATCTATGTGGTGATGGAGCTCTTGCAGGGACGCAGCCTGGCAGCTCGTCTCAAATCCGGCGGCCCGATGCCCGCCGCCGAAGGCGTGCCGCTCTTCCGCCAGGTTTGTCGCGCGCTCACGGCGGCGCACCAGCTGGGCATCGTTCACCGCGACTTGAAGCCGGCCAACGTGTTCTTGTGCGACGACCGCGTGGTCAAGGTGCTCGACTTCGGCATGAGCAAATTCGCCGAGGCGGAGGCCCTCACCCAGGACGGCTACACGCTCGGGACCCCCGAGTACATGTCCCCGGAGCAATGCATCGGTGCCCCCGTTGACGCGCGCACGGACCTTTATGCCTTCGGGGTGCTCATGTACGAGGGCTTGACGGGAGCGTTGCCGATTGCAGGCAAGAGCCGGCGTGACTTTCTCGAGCTGCACCAGCGCGCCATCCCACCCTCGATGTGTGTGCGCCGTCCGGACCTGGAGATCCCTCCGGAGCTCGATGACGCGGTGATGTTGTGTCTGCGCAAACGCGCAGCCGAGCGACCCGCGAGCGCGCGTGAGCTCGACCGGCTGCTGGCCAAGGTGCCGCTCGGCCCCGTGCTGGAAAGTCAGCCTCCGCAGAGCCCCGTGAAGGCGCGACGCTCGGCCGAAGGCGGCGCTTGACGTAGCCGCGGGACGCCTCGAGGATGCGCCGCGTGACGACTTCGCAGGCGCTCCGCTGCTGGACTTTCGCCGTGTGGCTGCTGGGCTTCGTGTGTTGCGCGCCGAGCGCGCGCGCCTTCACGCACGTGGTGCAGACTGGAGATACGCTCGCCTCGATCGCCGAGAAGTATTACGGCAAGATACAATACGAACGCATCCTCGTGGCAGCCAACTTGCTCGACCTCGAGGGCGGCTCGTCCATCGTGCGCGGAATGCGCCTCGAGGTGCCGGCTCTGGGTCACCGCCGCATCATGCGGGGGGACACCTGGGAAGCTCTGGCGGCCGAGTCGCTCGGGGCGCCGTTCCGCTCCGACGTGCTGGCGCTGGCGAACGACTCCATGCCGTGGCTGCTCCCCGAGGACGGCGCCGAAATCGTCATTCCCTACAACCTCCGGCTCATCGTGCGACCCAACGAGACGTTGATCGCCATCGCGCTCAAGTTCATGGGCGAGATGAACAAGGCGTGGATCCTCGATCGCTACAACAAGCTGGGCGGCAGGGGTTTGACGCCCGGCACGGTGCTGCTGGTCCCGCTCGCGGACCTTCCCCTCACCGCGGAGGGCAGAAAGGCCGCGGCGCTGGCCGCGGAGAGCGTCTGCTCACAGGCGGCTGGAGACGTGCTGCGCGGTCAACGCAAGCTCGCGCAGGAGATTCCCCTGCTCATCCATGACGTGCGCGCGGGGCGCTACGTGGAGGCGGTCTCGCGGGGTAACCGCTTCCTCGCCGCGGGCACGCTCACCGAAGCCCAGCTCGCCGTCGTCCAGCGGCAGCTGCTGGAGGCCTACGTGGCGCTCGACGCGGCTGGTCTTGCCCGGGCCGCCTGCAACGAGTGGCGCAAACGCGAGCCACACGCCATTCTGGACCCGGTCATGACGAGCCCCAAAGTGGTCCGCGCCTGCACGCCGAAGGCCGCCCTGCCTTGAAGCTGCGCGATGTGCTCGACTAGTGTCCTGAGTCCGTGAAACGCCCCGGAAGTTTCTGGGGCCCCGACGGGGCGAGACCCCAGAAACCCCCGGGGCTTACGCGTAGTGTACTCATGAATTGCCTGTTCTGACGTGTGCTGAATCTTGGATTCAGCACACTAGCGCATGGCGGCAGCTCGCGCGCAGCGGAAGCCGCGTGCGGCATCGCGATACTCAGGCAAGAACGCGTAGCGCGTCGCGCTCCTCAGCACTGAGGTGTCTTCGGAGCTGAAATCGCCCCCGCGGAACACGCGCCCTTCACCTCGGTCGAGCACGGCACAGTTGTCGCACGGCCTGGCATCGTAGGCTGCGTAGTGATCGAGCGTCCATTCCCACAAGCTCCCGGCCATATCTTCATGACCAAAGCGCCCGCTCCCTGCCGGTGCGTTGCCGACCGGCGGCAGATCCGACGGCAGGCAGCCGAGCCGCGAGTCGAAGAGGCAACCGAATATTGCCCGCGCGATGACGGGCTCTTGCGAGCCCCAAGGATACATTCGGTCTTCGTCGCCGCCCGCCGCGGCGTATTCCCACTCTGCTTCCGTGGGCAACCGTCCGCCATCCCAAACACAAAACGCAAACGCTTCGTACCAACTGACGCAGCTCATGGGCAGCGCATCGCGATCCGGTGAGGTCCCCGTGGAGGTGGCGCCGCATTCGACCAGAGCGAGCTCGAGTTGGTCGCTCGAGACCGAGAGCTCCTGGTTCCATTCGGAGCGCCAACCGCTTTGCGGGATGAGCGGATGAGCTCCGGCGGCTGGCTTCGGCGGAGCTTTAGGCGCTGCAGCCAGGAAGCGCTGAAAGCGGCCCACCGTGACCTCGTAGCGGTCTAAAAAAAATGCGGCAACGTGCGCAGAGTGCTCGGGGTGCTCGCTGACATCCCCGCTCGTTTTCGGCGAGCCCCGTGCGAAGCTGCCCGCGGGAACGAGCAGCGCTTCGGCGCACGCGCCGCTCGCGCCATCCTCGGCGCAGCGGCGCGCAGCGACACGCAAAGCCAACTCGGCCCGTGAGAGCTGCGTGCGATCGGCCTCGCGCGACACGGCCAACAGCACGCGATGGTCGCCGACCGGCAGCGAGCTCAACACGACCTCGGCTGCAGCGGTGTCGTCGAAGGAGGCGCTACTACCTGGCGGTTCCACACTCCAGCGAAATCTGAGCACACCCCCTGTCGGATCGTGGCTGTCAGCTGCCGAGAGGTACAGGCGATCGCCGACGCCGAGCGTTGGCCATTGCTGCTCCGGTCCGAAAGGATAGGGCTGACCCGGCTGCAGTACTTGTGTCGCGTAGCGGATCACGGCCAAGGGAGCAGAGGGTGGTTCCGGGCGGCAGACCTCGGTGGCGCAAGCGGCGGGTGCTCCGGACGCGCCGCCCATCGCTCCGCCTCCCGCGCCCGGCTCCGTGTCGTCCCACATCGCGGGGGCGCAGCTGAAAAGGAGCGCTGCCGTGAGCAGCGCCTGCCCGCCGACGCCGCCACGCAGGGGTTGGCTCAGCCCCACGGCGAGCTTTCCCTTGCTGAAGTCGCGGCGGCGCTTGGTAGTCACTGTGAATCGAAGTTTCCAGTCGCGGTGGGGCGGGTCGCCAGAGCGCGCGGGCTCTAGCGCGTAGAATTACTGAGACAGCCCGTGGCGGACGGCGATCTGATTGGTTTCGTCCGCAGGTGAAACTGTCCCTTCGCTACGAAGCGACCCGGGTTGCTCGTGAAGGCACATTTACCTGCGTCGCAAGCGACCAAAAACAATCACCGAGGAACGTAGATGCAACTGCACAAGGAGCCTCAATCGAGTCCATTCGCAGCCAACGTGCTGCCGCGCTCGCTGGGCACGGGCAGGGCTGGCCGCAGCAGCCGGTGGCTCGGCGTCCTCTGCGTCGCGCTGATGGGCTGCCAAGGGACCATCGATAGCAGCGACCCCTCGAATGGTGCCGGAGCCGCTGCAAGTGGGCCTGGCGCTGGTAATCCCGCCGGCGGTCCCGGCGGCGGCGTGGCGTCCGGTGGCGCGAGCAGCGGCAACGCTGGCGGAAGCAACACCTCGGCTGGCACCAACGCAGGGGTGAGCGGGAGCGGAGGCGTTGTCTCTCGGACGCAAGACCTCGACGCGGGCCGATCCGTGCTCCGCCGCCTCAATCGCTACGAATACAACAATACAGTTCAAGATCTGTTGGGCACCAGCGCGACCCCGGGCAGCCGTTTCCCTGGCGACGACATCTCCGTGGACGGCTTCGACACCATCGGGCTCGATCTAAACTTCACGGGGCTGCACGCGTTGCAGGCCGAGATGGCCGCCACGGAGCTCGTCGCAGAGCTCATGGCACGGCCCATGACGGACCCGCATCGCCGCCGCTGGTTGGTGTGCGAGCCGACCGCTCAAAATGCGGATGTCTGCGTTCGCGAAATCCTGAACGGGTTCTTGCTGCACGCCTACCGACGCCCACCCTTGGTGGAGGAGGTTGAAGACCTGGTCAAGCTCTCCTCGGAGATCCGCAGCGCGGGAGGCACGCCTCAAGACGGGCTCCGTGCTGCGCTGAAGGTGGCTCTTTTGTCGCCACACTTTTTGTACCGCGTGGAGCTCGATCCCAACCCCAAGTCGAACGAAGTGCACCGCGTCAACGACTACGAGCTGGCGACGCGCTTGGCCTACTTCGTTTGGGCAAGCACGCCGGACGCAGCCTTGCTCGATGCGGCGGGGCGCGGCGCCTTGACGCAGGATCCCGCGGAGCTCGGTCGCCAGTTCGAGCGGCTGGTGCAGGATCCCAAATCGGAGCGCTTTTTGAAGCACTTCGCCTCCATGTGGCTGTCGACCGAAGAGACCGAAGAAGTGGCGCCTGCCAGCGTCGTGTTCCCAGCCTTCGACGACACGCTCCGCACGTCCATGCGCAGCGAGACGGAATCCTTCTTCAAGGCGCTGGTGCAGGACGCGTTGCCGCTCGAGACACTTCTCCTCGCTGACTTCACCTTCGCCGATGAGCGACTGGCGAGACACTATGGCTTGCCAGCGGCCGCAACCACTATGCAGAAAGTGAGCCTGGCGGGCACGCCGCGCGTGGGTCTGCTCACTCAAACCAGCTTTCTCAGCATCACCTCGTTTCCCGACCGCACCTCGCCGGTGAGGCGAGGGGGTTGGGTCATCGAGAAGCTGCTCTGCACGCCGCCCCCTCCGCCGCCCCCCGAAGCACAGATCTCCATCGACGCGCCGGCTCCCGGCGAAAACGCGACGCTGCGCGAGAAGCTCGAAGCGCACCGCGCCGCGCCAGAGTGCGCCGGCTGTCACGCGTTGTTCGACCCCATCGGCTTTGGCCTCGAAAACTTCGATGCCATCGGCTCCTACCGCACGCAAGACAACAACAGACCCGTGGATGCCACCGGCGTGACCATCGACGGGTCGCCGTTCAACGGTGCGCGTGAGCTCGCCACGCTGCTGGCCAAGGACCCTCGTTTCGTGCCTTGCGTTGCCCAGCAGCTGCTCACTTATTCCGTCGGGCGTTCCTTCCGCGCCGCTGACGCCAAGGGCTACACCGCCGCGCTGGCGGAGACGATCCGAGCCGGCGGTGGAACCTGGCTCGACGCTCTCCAGGTTGTCGTCAATAGCGAAGCTTTCCTGACTCGCCGCGGCGAAGCGCTCTGAAACCTAGGCAAATAACTCCGGACTTGATCATGAACCCACGCCCCTCTCGCCGACAGTTTCTAGGTGGCGCCGCCGTCGCCCTCAGCCTGCCATTCCTCCCGTCATTGCAGCGGACAGCGCGGGCCGCCGACTGCGTGCCTCCCAAACGCTTCATGGCCTGGTTCGTGCCGAACGGCATGGTGATGCCCGACTGGACGCCCACGACCGTGGGCACCAACTGGACAATGCCGACCATCTTGGCGCCGCTTGCGCCGGTGCGCTCGAAAATCTTGGTGGTCAGCGGTCTCGACCATCACAAGACCGCGGAGCCTGCCACGCCGCCGAACGGCCATGCCTCGGGGACTGGCTGCTTCCTGAATATGATCCCGGTCAACGGCAACCAGAACAACCCCAATCGAACCAGCGTCGATCAGGTGCTCTTGCCAGCGCTCAACCCAGCGGGTTGCGCTCCCGCACTGCCTTCCTTGCAGCTCGGGCTGCAGGGTGAAAACGGCCTGTGTGACCAAGGCCCGTGCATCTTTTCGCGCGCCATCTCCTGGAACAAGGGCACGCCATTGCCGTGCATCTCCGACCCACAGGCGGCGTTCGACCGCATGTTTATGGGTCGCGATCCCATGGTGAGCGACATGGACGCTGCGCGGCGGCGAGCGGAACGCAAGAGCGTCCTCGACCGCGTCATCAACCAAGCCGTCTCGCTGAAGGTGAAGCTCAGCGCGAGCGACCAGCAGAAGCTCGATCAGTATCTGACGCAGGTGCGCGAGCTCGAGCTGCAGATTCAGAATGTCTCGCAGGGCGGAGCAGCCTGCACGCCGCCAATGCGCCCGGCCAAGTCACCGCCGCTGAACTTCGACCGCGGCATCACGCCCAGCACCATCATCAGCTCGCACACGCCCATCTTCTTGGACCTGATGGCGTTGGCGTTCGAGTGCGATATCACCCGCTCGCTCACTTTCATGCTGGGCAACGGCACCAGCAACAACAACTACGAGTTCGTCGTTGGCTCGTCTGCGCCCCATCACGGCACCTCGCATCATCAGGGGAGCGCTGCCAACATCGACAAGCTGCGCAAGATCGACGTCTGGGAGATGACCCAGGTCTCGACGTTGCTGCAGCGACTGGACAAGACCATCGAAGCCGATGGAAAGTCCGTGCTCGATCACACGACCTTCTACCTGGGCAGTGACGTGTCGGATGGCGATCGCCACAACAAGTGGGATATGCCAGTTTTGGTTGCTGGCGGCGGTTCCCTCAAGGCCGATGGGCGGCACATCAACTACGGACAGATGACATTCCCGCGGCCGTTGGTCGGGCCGCGCAGCGAAGTTCATACCGGCAGATTGTTGGTGTCGATGATGCGCGGCCACGGCATCATGACGGACACGCTGGGTGAGGCCAAGGGCGTCCTGGAAGAAGTGCTCGTCGCATGAGAAGCGGGCTCCGGAGTCTAATCCCGCTCGCTTTGCTGGTGCTCGAGGTGGCCGCGCCGCGGACGGCGCAGGCCCAGCAGTTCCAGCCCAAGAAGTACACGGACCCACAGACCAATCAGATCCTCGAGTACAACGTCGTCGTTCCGACTGGCTATGACGCCAGCGCCGACAAACAGTACCCGTTACTCGTCTGTTTGCATGCGGCAAGCAATGTGAACCCTCCGAACCGGACGCTCAGCTCGGATGGCAAGTGCTGGGTGCCTCAACTGATGAGTGCAGACGCGGGTAAGAACCCTTCGTTTTACATGATTCCTATCTCCCAAAGTAACAGCTCGGGTTGGGGAGACGCGGGTCCCGGGACCCCGATCACCCAGGCGCAGAAGTTCGAGGGTCGCTTGACCGTGGTGGTGATCAAAGAATTGCTGAGCACCTACAAGATCGATCCCGATCGGCTTTACATCTTGGGACCTTCGATGGGAGCGCGCGGATCGTGGGATATCGTGCGGCGCAATCCCGGCATGTTTGCGGCGGCGGCGCCGGCAGCGGGACCGGCTAGTGCGGCGGACGCGCAGCTCTACCTGAAGGACAACATCTGGTCGATCAATGGGCAGACTGATTCCACGGCGCAAGACAATAGAACTGCAATAGCCGCCATTCGCGCCGCCGGAGGCAATCCGATTCACACGGAGCTAGCCAATCGAGGTCACGACACTTGGCGCACGCTTTTCGTGATGCCGGAGTTCGTTGCATGGATGTTCGCGCAACGCCGCGGCGTGCCGTGGTGGACCCACCCGCCGAGCGTTCCAAGTACGTATCCGATGGCGACGCTTACCGGACCAGCGGTTGTGCCCCCCGCAAACCTCCCGCAGAGCTTCCCGGGCTCGGACTCGGCGGGCATGGCAGGCTCCGGCGGTGCCCCACTGGGAGCCGGCGGCACGGGCGGCGCCCC
>DASQDA010000026.1:0-8901 GCA_035634435.1 Polyangiaceae bacterium | reverse complement strand
CCATTCGCGTTCAGGCATGGCGCATTGGCCCGGGACGAGCGTTCGAGCAGCGTGCAGCGTGCGCCTGGCACACACGACGCTGCTAGCGCGAGCGTCGCTGCTAGCGTGGCGCCGGGGCGCGAACGGTGCGCTCTGGGAATGGCTGCAGAGTTTCGTCCTCGAAGGGCAACTCTGAAGGACTTTTGCGGGGCGGACGGGACTCGAACCCGCGGCCTCCGGCGTGACAGGCCGGCGTTATAACCAACTTAACTACCGCCCCGAAGCGGCGGGCGGTTCATAGCACGAGGCCAGGCCTCGTCCACAAGGGAAAAGCGAAGTGTGCTGGCTTGGGAGCCTTCGCTTCCGGACACCACCTTCGCTACCGGTCGGTCAGGGGGCCCGCTGCGTGCTCGTCGACGCTGCGCTCCGCTGGCAAGGCGCGGTTGAGCTAAACAGCTGCGACCCGTTGGCTGAGTCGAAGCGCCCCGAGTTACGTCCCTCCGGCGCATCGCTGCCGCCAGCGGCTGCTTGGAGCGGCGCGGTGCTGGTGGTCGTATCGAGCGTCGCTTTTTCGAGCAAGGCAATCATGGCCAAGCTCATGTACCGGCATGGAGTGGACCCGGTCACGGTGCTGGCGCTGCGCATGGGCTTCGCGGCTCCGCTGTACCTCGGCATGGCCTGGTGGAGCTCGCGACATGCACGAGCGCTGACGCGGCGTGAGGTCGGCGCCATTTTGCTGCTGGGTCTGGTGGGCTACTACGGCTCGAGCCTGTGTGACTTCCTGGGGCTTCAGTACGTATCGGCTGGCCTCGAACGACTGATCCTGTTCACGTATCCGACCTGGGTCGTGCTGCTCTCGGCGGTGTTCGTGGGCGAGCGCCTTCAACGTGAGCAGCTGATCGCTTTGGGGGTGACCTACGCGGGCATTGCGCTGGTGTTTGCGACCGAGCTCGACGTCAACATGGAGAACGTGTGGCTTGGGTCAGCCCTCGTGCTCGCTTCCGCTCTGGCCTACGCCGGTTATCTGGTGGGTGGCGCGCCGTACATTCGCCGACTCGGACCCGAGCGCTTCACTTCCTTCGCCCTGCTGGTGTCGACGGGCGCCGTGCTGCTGCACTTCACGGCAACCCCACAACCGCTGCTGGGGCACGCCAAAGAAGTGTATGCGCTGGGGCTCTTGATGGCGCTCGTCGCCACGGTGTTGCCCACCTTTGCCCTGGCACAGGGCATCCGCCGCATCGGTGCAGGGCCTTCCGCGATCCTGGGCCTGGTGGGTCCGGTTTCGACGCTGTTCCTGGCCAATCTGTTCTTGGGGGAGCCCATCCTGCCGCTGCAGCTGGTGGGGACCGGCCTGGTGCTCGCCGGAGCTAGTGTCGTGGCCACCCGCTCGGCCAGCACTGCAGCCAAGCGCTGAGTGGCCGACCTTGCGACAGGGTCGAACATCGAGCTACAACAGCGCCACCCAGGGCGGGTAGCTCAGCGGTAGAGCGCTGGCCTTACAAGCCGGATGTCGCAGGTTCGAAACCTGTCCCGCCCACTCCGAAGCTTGCGTGATCGCCAAGAGCCGTCTTGACGTAGCGCTCACCCGACCGAGCCGCGAATTTGGGTGGGGAGCCGGCGTCGCTGACGCAATGCGCGATGATCTCTCTGAAGATCGGGAGCCGAGAGCGCTCTAAGGGAACAGACGATGCTCGGCGGATCAGCCGCTCATCGGTCCCACGAGCGACTCGGCGAAGGGGCCGAGCCCAGGTAGCGCCTGCCCGGCGAAGCTTTCCGCTTCCGGGCAAGGCCGAGGAGGCAGACCGTGCAGCAACACAAGGCAGGTAGGAGCTGGCCTTAGCGATGGTAGCGGAGGGGGCTAGCTGTTTCACTTTCGAGACCACATACCGTCGTGAATTGCCGTTCGTGAAGTCGTTGCTGCGTCGGGCTGGAATCCCTCCCGATGACCTCGACGACGTCGCTCAAGAGGTCTTCGTCGTCCTGTATGGGCGCTGGAACGAGATCGAGAAGAACGAGAACGTGCGAGCGTGGGCGTGCTCCATTGCGACCCGAGTTTGCTGGAACTACGGCCGCAGCCGCCGTCGCCGCAGCAAGCACATAGCCGGGGAATATGAGGACCTCGACAACATCGCTGACCTCAAGCACTCCGCGCCTGATGAAAATGCGGAGCGCCACCGCGAGCTCGCCCAGGTCGGAAACGCCGTCGCGCAGCTCAGTGAGGAACGCTGGAAGGCGCTCCTGTTGACGAAGATTGAGCGGCGGCCGGCCGCCGAGGTCGCGAAGATGCTCGGAACATCACGCGAGACCGTGCACGGGCGGGTGCGAGCGGCGCGCCGCGATCTGCGCCGCTCGCTTGGACGAGCCGCGAGCGCCGAATGCGGCCACGAGCGTCGGCTCTATCGCGCATCGGCCAAGGCATAGGCCTCACCCGAGCACACGGCGACCACACCCGTGCCGCCCCCAATCCGCACGCGGTATGCGGATTGGGAGCGCACTGGCAGCAGCGCACTGCCTCAAGCAGGCGCTGTCATTGCTCTACATGTAATAGCAGGGCGTTCCCGCACAGATGAGCCATGTCGCTCTGGCTGAGCCGCACACCGCGCGGGTATCCCTGATGCATTCGTCACGATCAGCCGGCCACTGAAGGCGGCCGTCGTACGTCCTGCAAATGGTTCCGGCGCTGTTGTTTGGGCGATCACAAAACTCGATATAGACTCGGCCGCTGGCCTTGTCCTGCGCGTTCGGGTCCTCGCCGGCCACCCCTTCGTCGGATGACTCAACGAGCTCACTGGGACTCGCTAGTTGCGGTTCGGCGCCTTGAGGCGTACCGCCGTCCTCGGCACCACAGGCAGACAGTAGGCTCAACAGAGCGGTGACGGAACACACGATTTTCGCAAAATGGTTCACGAGCGGACCTTTCTTCGAGCCGCCGAACGCACTCAAAGCCGTGCACGTTCGGTGTGACCCGACTTCATTACCAATGGGTTACTGGTTCGCAGGTCTGACAGCGTGTCAGACCGCAATCTTAGGGTGACGCGTACTTCAGCACAGTAGTTTGTCGTGTCGATTGGACCGATGCGCCCTGTACCAGCGCAGGGCGAGCAAGCACAAACCGGCGAGAGCTTCAGCACGGCCGCGACGAACGGCCGTTGCACTACCGAGCTGACGACAGGTGCTCGAGCTCGGCTCGGAGAGGCTCAACGGTAACGATGGGCAGTCACTCGCACAGTCACTCTCATGTTCGGGGATTGAGCACCGTGCGTCTCCGCAGCGAGCGGGCCTTCCGCAAAGCCTAGAGCTCGGCCAACCTTCGTCGCAGAGGTGTCGGAGTGCGGGTGCGATATAGCTGGCCTGCTCTGCCGCCGTCAGCTCCGATGCTTCCCAAGCTCGGTGGGCGACGCGACAGCCCTGAGCGGGCATTTCATCGTAGTCGCGGCCGCCGCGCGCGAGTACTGCAACTAGCTCGCCGCCTGCGCGGAATACCCCAGAGCCGCTGCTGCCGCCGAAGGTGTCGCTGGTGAGGCGCAAGAAGTCGCCCTGCTCATCGCGCGTGTCGAGGGCGATTGCGCCACAATCGATCTTCGCTGGCAAGCCGCTAGGAAACCCAATCACACACAGCGGTTCGCCCTGGCGAACGGGCGTGTCGGCGAGCACCACGGGCTGACGCCCGGGTGTGACCGGCCTGTCCAGCTGCACCAGCGCAAAATCGAAGCGTCGGCCGTCCGCCAACGCCTCGTAACGAATGGCGGGAACGGCGCGACAGCGGCAGAGATCCTCCGTCCGCAATTGGGGTCTCTGCTCAGGCGCGATCATGGCGTACCCAAACGCCCAGATCTGCTCTGAGCACTCCTCCAGGTTCGTCGCGCAGTGTGCTGCCGTCAGCACCAGATCGTCATCGACCAGCACTCCTGTGCAGCGAGCCAACGTCGGCTGTGTCCCGAACGCCTCCGTCGCGCACAATTGCTCCGCCGTACGAAGATCGGGTGTATCGAAGCTCAACTGCTCGTCGGAAGCGGAGCCCTGCAAAGCAGCGTTGGAGAGGAGCGCCAATGTGCTATTCGTCGCCAGGCTGCGCAGCATCGGATTCTCGACGTACGCCACGTCTTGGCGGTCGTCCCGGCCGTGCACCAAGGCCGAGCGAGCCGCCTCCTCTTCGGTGACGGCCTCGCAAGCCGTGCCGAAGAGGCTCGTGAGCGCGGCAAGGCACACTCGCGGATGCGGTGCACGCGGCAGCGTCCCACTAGCGCCCATCGAGCGGAGCCACACCAGCGCTCCGCCGTTCCAGCCGCCACTGGATCCACACTCGGCGGGCTGAAGAGCGCCCCTCGTCACGGCTCACCGCGTCGGTGTGCCAGCACCGGAGACGTGGTGCAGCCCGTGCCGAGAGAAAGCGTCACCGAGTGCGTGAGTATTTGCGCCATCATCACTTTTCCTGGAGACGTTTTCGAGAGCGCAATAACGGCCGGCAGAGCGCGGGAACCACTTGTTCGACGACGCTCACCGTTGAATGTCCGAAGCTCGAATGATTGGTTCACTTTTTTTGCCGTCGATCGTGTTCCTCTCGGAGCGCGATTGTTCGCGGCAAGGGACACCCAATCCGACCGAGGCGATCCGCGACGCTGGCTGTCTCGGTCGGCTCGCAGACCAACGAGCCGCGTGTCAATTTCGGTGTCTACACGCCAGGGGTGCCACGTGGCCCATGCCGCGAACCTGCGCTCGTCTCCATCATCGAGGCCATCGCTCAATCGCGTGGCGGCAAAGTGGAAGTCAGCAGGAGCCCGGCGTTACCGAGGTCAGCGTGCTCATGTGGCGGAGACGTGCTGACCTGCACGCTGCTTGAGTGCCGGCGAGGCGCGGCCGCCGCGCCGCTCCGCGCGCGCCATGGTTGCCCAGCGTGGACCCTTGGCGAGCAGCGCGCCCGTCTCCGCGCGCGCACACACGGGAACATCTTCAAAGGAGGGCTGCCCCGCTGCAGCTCGCGTGCACCAGTCCTGTGGCGGCACCTGGCAGCGCGGGCCGGCAATGGGCGCACTTTTCGCGGGCGCGCATTGGCCGAGCGCATCAGCCGCGGTTCTGGCGTTCTTGAAGGCGCATCCAAGCGAGCGTCTGCGCCTTTGGCAGAGCCACCGCGCGACGAGCCGCCCAGCGCTTGGCGCGAGCGAACCTGCGTGGCAGCGGCACGAGAGCAGCAACGTTGCCAGTCAGGGCGGAACGACGCGCCAGGCCACCACGACTCATCTCAACCCATGACGACATGCGGCAAGCTAGGCGGGCGCACGTGTCCGGCCCGTGAGCAAACCGTGAACTGAATGTAAACACGCGCTCGCGAGGGGCGTCGGTTTGCGAACAAACGCCAGACCTTGCGGCGGGCTGCTCGTCGGCGAGCGCCATCTTTTGCCGCCGCGCGGGTGAGAGGCTAGGTCACGCCCCATGCGTGTCTCTTTCGTCCTTGGCGGCTGGCTGCTACTCGCAACGAGCTTGTCCGGGTGCAAGCAAGAGCCAACGCCTGCTCCCGCGGCCGGCGCGACGGGAAAAGCTGTGGCAAGCGTGCGCCAAGCTCCGAGCGAGCCGCAGGCGCCTGTTGCCGAGCCCGCGCTGCCGCAGCTCGGCGGTCCTTACAACGTGCTGTTAATTCTGATCGACAGCATGCGCTGGGACATGCCCTGGGCGGGCTACCCCCGCGACATTGCTCCGCGGCTCACGGCTTTTGCGCGCGAGTGGGCGCTCTTTCCCCGAGCCTATTCGCTCTCGAGCTACACGGCCAAGAGTGTGGTTCCCGCGCTTGCCGGCAAATACCCCAGCGAGATGCTGCGCGATGCCTTCTTCTTCACGCGCTGGCTGCCCGACAACGTGCTGGTCAGCGAGATGGCGCAGGCCGCCGGACACCGCACGCTCGCCGGCCACGGCCACGGCTACTTCATGCCGGGTCTGGGCGTCAACCAGGGCTACGACGACTATCGACTGCTGCCAGGCACCTTCCTGGACAACACCGGCGTTCACGACGTGAACAGCGATCGCCTGAATGCGCTGGCAAAGCAGATGCTCTCAAAGCCGGAAAACGTCCAGCAGGCGAACGGTAAGCGCTTCTTCGCTTACTTCCACTTTCTCGATCCGCATTTCTCGTATCACAAGCACCCGGGACACCCGGACTTCGGCAACAAGAGTCGCGACCTCTACGACAACGAGATCCATTTCACGGACCACTGGGTCGGCGACCTGATCGACTTCGTGCTTGCCGCACCCTGGGGTAAGGACACCGCTATCATCGTGAGCGCGGATCACGGGGAGGGGTTTGGTGAGCGCGGCCGCTTCCGGCATGCCTACGATGTCTGGGAGTCACTGGTGCGGGTGCCGCTGCTGGTGCGAGTGCCTGGGGCGCCGCCGCGGCGCATCGAGCTGGCTCGTGGCCACATCGACCTGGCGCCCACCATCGCGGAGCTGATGGGGCTCAAGGGGGAGGGCTTTCGCGGGCAGAGTCTGGTGCCCGAGCTGCTCGGTGCTGTTCCCCAGGCGCGTCCGGTGCTGGTCGATTTGCCCCGAGCGGATCTGATGGACCGGCGGCGAGCGTTCATCGACGGCGAGCACAAGCTCATCATCTTTGGCGACGAGCAGGCTTTCGAGCTCTTCAATGTGCTGAAAGACCCTACGGAGGAGCACGAGCTGAGTCGCGAGCAGCCAACCCTTTTCGAAAGCATGAAGCGCGGTTATGCCGAGCTCGCGCGGTCGATTCCAAACGTGGACGTGGTCGGCCCCGGAAAGCTCAAGGGAGCGCCGCCCGGACAGCGCTGGTAAACGGCGCGGCCGCGTTCAGACCGAGCGCCCGCGACTCCGCCGCTTGGAAACCGCGTCGGCGAGGCCCTCCAGCACCGGACGCGTGTCGGCGAGGCTCAGGCAGGCATCGGTAATGCTCTGGCCATAGGTGAGGGCGCGCCCGGCCACCGCGTCCTGCCGCCCGCCAACCAGGAAGCTCTCAATCATGACTCCGAAGATTGCGTGACTGCCCGCAGCCACCTGGCGGGCGAGCTCGCTGCCAACGGTCGGTTGGGTGGACGGATCCTTTCCGCTATTGGCGTGGCTGCAATCGACCATCAAGCTCGGCCGCAGGCCTGCCTTTTTCAGGGCTTCCGCGGCGCTGGCGATGCTCGGCTCCGAGTAGTTGGGCCCATTCGAGCCACCGCGCAGAATGATATGGCAATGGGGATTCCCGCGGGTCGCCACGATCGCAGCCAGGCCCTGCTTGGTCACGGAAAGGAAGTGGTGGGGTGAGGCCGCCGAGCGCACGGCGTCGACGGCGATCTGTACCGTGCCCCCGGTGCCGTTCTTGAATCCGACTGGCATGGAGAGACCGCTGGCCAGCTCGCGATGGACCTGGCTTTCGGTGGTGCGGGCTCCGATGGCCCCCCAGGCCACGACGTCGGCCACGAATTGGGGCGATATTGGATCCAGAAACTCCGTCGCGGTCGGCAAGCCGACTGCCACGACGTCGCACAGGAACTTACGCGCGACGCGCAAACCGCGGTTGATCGAGAACTCGCCGTTCAAATCTGGGTCGTTGATGAGCCCTTTCCAGCCGACCGTGGTGCGCGGCTTCTCGAAGTAAGTGCGCATGACGACGCACAGCTCACGCTCGAAAGCCGGGCAAAGCTCGCGCAAGCGGGCCGCGTAGTCGAGGGCGGCCTCGGGGTCGTGAATCGAGCACGGCCCCACGACGACCAGCAGACGATCGTCCTCGCCGGCGATGATGGCCGCGATTTCAGCGCGGGCCTTGGCGACACTCGCCACTTGCGCCTCGCTCAGCGGGACTTCCTCCATGAGAATGGCAGGAGGAATCAGCGGGCGCAGGTTGACGATACGAACGTCGTCGACGGCTAGGAACATGCGGCGGCAGTTTACGGGCAGACCGCCGGAGCTGCCAGGCAGCAAGCTCGGCGGCCGAAGCCATTGCGCGAGGAGCCGGACCGGGCACAGCGGAACCGCTCGTGAGGAGGCGGCGAAACCCTGCACCAAATCGGCTCGGCCGCGGTATGGTTGGCTCTATGGAGCTTCGCCCCGGGTCCTCGGCCGCCCTGTTCGAGCTGCTTGGACAGCTGCGCAAGAGCTGGATCAAAGGCGGCTGGAGCTGGGACAATCGCTTCAATTGCCTGGCTTCGTCTTTCAATGTCGAGCAGGACGGCGAGGCTCGCGCCGTGGTTCTGCGCTACCTGCCGCACGAGTACACCGGCAAGACCTTGACCGGCGCGCCCCCGCAGGTGAAGGAAATTGCCGAGACGACCGGCGGGCTGCGCGTGGATCAGCGCCTGTACAGCAGCGACCTGGGTGGTCGGTTGATCGCCTTCGGTCTGTGGTGGCCCTGGGGCGATGAAACGACCATCTCGCTGCGCATCGGTCTGGGCGGCTACGTTGCCGAAGCCGATCTGCTTCGCCTCCGACAAGCCTTCGACGCTCTGGAATGAGAGCTCCGGGGCCGACTCGCTCGCGCGATTCAAAGCCGGACATCGGCAGGCTGCGGCGCGTCACCTACGGCCAGAGCACCAGCTCATGACGGCGGAGCGGCGTGCCCATCATCGTCTGGTGCTGACGACCCCCGCCGAGGTCATTGTGGGAGGTGAGCCGTATCCTGCCGCGCTGGTCAGCCTGTCCCTCGGCGGCGCTGCCCTGCGCGTCGATGTGGAGTGCCAGACCGGTCAGCTCGTGGAGGTGCGCTTGCGGCTGCCGCAGAGCGGCTGGATCGGTGTGCGCGCCGAAGTGGTGCGCGTCGCTGCTCGCGCGCTCGGCGTGCGGTTTCTAGCTCTGGATCCGGTTTCTCTCGGCGCGTTGGCGGCTTTGCTCGGCCGCACCTGAAGGACTCGGCGGCTCACTCCGCTGGGCCATCGACCTCGGAACGCGCCTGGCCCCGCAGCGAGGAGCCTTCTTGCAACGGCG
>DASQDA010000025.1:0-1516 GCA_035634435.1 Polyangiaceae bacterium | reverse complement strand
GTCCGACGACGAAAAGTGGCAACGCGGCCGTGGTCTCGATCCGCAACACGGGCAGCGCGTAACGAAGAGCGGACGCCGGCTCTTGCGCTGCGGCGAGCGACAAGGCCCGGTCGATGGGGCGCTGGGGAGCAGACGACGGAGCCATGGGCCCGCACCGTATCACAGGGGCGCGCCCGACTCTGCCGCTCGCCAACAGCGACACTCCGTGCGACAGCCCTCAGCTTGGCTCGCGCTTTTTCGCGAACGCCGCGCTCATTGCGTCGGCGGTCGCACCGACCAGCGGCACGACGAATGGGTAATCCATGCGCTCGGGTCCGATGATGCCCACGGCGCCGCCCGGCTCGCCGTCCTCGTCGCTGTAGCGCGCCGCCACCAGGCTGACGCCCAGGCCCGCCATGCGGGTGGTCTCCTCACCCAAGAAGACCTGCACGTGATCGGCAACCACCGCACGATCCAGCAGCGTGACCAGGCGTTCGCGGTCCTCGAACGCGCGAAGCAGCTCACGGATGGCCTCCACACTCCCGAACTCGGGCTGGTCGAGCAGGCGCGATTGCCCCTCGCTCACCACCTCCGCGAGCGGCTCGCTGCCCGCTCCCGCGGCGTGCAGCAAGCTGTTGGCCAGGCCGCGCAGGCGCGAGACCTCACCTTCCTGGTGCGTCAGCGTCTCCAGAAAAAGATCGCGCACCGAGCGCAGGGTACGACCTGTCACTACCTCTTCGAGCAGATTGTGAATGCGCTCGAGCTCAGACTCTTCGATCGGCCGTTCGAGGGAGATGAAGCGATTGTCGACAGTGCCGTCGGAACACACCAGCACCGCCAGCAGCTCGAGCGGCCGGGTGCGGATGAAGCGCACCTTCACGAGGGTGCGCTTGTCACTGCGGCGGCGCACGAGCACGGCGGGCGCCCCGCTCATGTCGGACAACAACTTGCCAGTTTCCCGTAGCAGATCGGCGCCCGGACGCAGCTCCGTGAAGTGCTCACTGATGCGGTGCACCTGGCCTTCGCCGAGGTGGCGAGCCTGCATCAAGGTGTCGATGAACAGACGAAAGGCGGCAGCGGTTGGCACCCGGCCGGCCGAAGCGTGCGGCTGAACCAGATAACCCGAGTCCTCCAGGTCGGCGAGCACATTGCGAATCGTGGCGGCCGACAGGGAAAAGCCGTATTTTTTGGTCAGCGTACGACTGCCGACGGCCTCTCCCGTCTCGATGAACTCCGTGACCACTGCCACCAGGACGGCACGAGCTCTTTTAGGTAGGGGTGTCACGTCCTGAAATTTGGCCTCAGAATACCACGCTCGTCAAACGCCACGTCTAACCGCGCCGGAGCGCGCGGGTGCTCGGCGCGGTCGTGGTCCAGGCGGAGTCTCCCAGCCGCGTTTTGCGGGCTCGGGTTGCCGAAGAGTCGCTCGCTGGCTCGTGGGTGTACTACGCTCTCGCTCACGACCCGCTCGCGGGACAGCTTGCCAAAAAAGGCGAAATCCTTGACAGTTTTTCAAGAGCCCTCGATGATCTCGGGC
>DASQDA010000024.1:0-2827 GCA_035634435.1 Polyangiaceae bacterium | reverse complement strand
CGACCCACCGCGCATGTGCCCTACTTGCCGCGAAGAGTTCCCGCCAGACGCCGAATTTTGCGCGTTCGACGGCAATCGTTTGGTGCCGATGCATCAGGAAACCGGCCTCGGCCCTACCGGCGGCGTGTGCCCCGTTTGCGGGCAAGGCTACGATCCGGGCGTTGCCGCTTGCCCGAAGCACAACGAGCCCTTGGTACCGGCGCTCGTCGCCGCCGAACGCCGGCGCGCGCCCGGGATGACGCAGAAGATCTGCCCGGTTTGCGGCACACAATTCCCCGGAGACGGCCACTTTTGCGGCAAGTGTGGCGCGGCGCTCGTCCCCGTAAACTGAGGGATTGGACGGCGTTCCCCAAGGCGGCGAGATTTTTGCTAAGGTCCGACCGGCTTCCGGTTACCTCTGTTCTACCAATGAATTGTGGACGCGACCCCAACGGCTCCCGCGATGTTTACCTCGCCTGGGCCGGGAGGAACGATGAAGATCACGTGTGAGTCCTGCAGCGCCAAGTATACGATTGCAGACGATAAAGTTCGCGGCCGCAAGGTAAAAATCCGCTGCAAGGGTTGCGGGACGCCGATTGTCGTCGACGGGAAGCAGCCTGGCTCGGCCGAAACGGAGGACGAGGTAGCGACCGATTCCGATGTCCCTGCGGCCATGGATGCCCCTCCGGCCGCGAGCGCTCCCGTGGGCAGCTCGCCCGTCGCCAGCTCGCCCGTCGCCAGCGCGCCTCTCGCAGGCAACGACGTTGAATGGTCCGTAAACCTGAGCGACACCGACCAGCGAACGCTGACCACCCAGCAGATCGTCGAAGCTTGGCAGAGCGGCGTGCTGAACGCGGACGCATTCGTTTGGCGCGAGGGTCAGGCGGACTGGTTACCGATACTCGAATGCGCCGACCTGGCGCCCAAGCTCGTGGCCTCGCCCAGCACAGGCAGCGCGAATGGCGGCGCGCCCGGTGGCGTGGGCACTGCTGCTGCGGCCCGCCCAGCTGCAAGCGGGGCCGCGCGCGTCGCTCCACGGCGCAACCAGGCCGTTCACGATCTGTTCGCGGGCCTCGAGAGCGCAGGCGCCGATGGCGAAGACCTCGCCACGAGCGCGCCGGTGTTGCCACAGGTCGGGTCCGTACGGCCTCCGGCCGACGACCGCATGACTGGCGCTCGCAACGAGAACTCTGTCCTGTTTTCCCTCGACGCGCTGAAGGCGGGCTTCTCCGGAGCGCCCGCCAAAGTCGAGCCTGCGACTGCGAAGGAGCGCAACCGCCCGTCTACGGCCACCGCCTCGGACGACCCGTTCGGGATGGGTGCGCCGAACAGCGTCGCCGGCATGGGCGGCACCAATCCGCTTTTCAGCTTCTCGGATAATCAGGCGCTGCTGACGGCACCGCCCCCGCCGCCTCAACCGCCACCGCGACCCGTGCAAGCGGCAGTCAGCAGCGCGCCGACACACGCAGACGCCCCGCGGAGCAAGAAGACGTTGGTAGCTCTGGCAGCTGGAGCAGTCGCCCTGCTGGCAGCAGGTTTGGTGCTGGGCATCGGCTTGGCGAGTGACGAGGACGAGACAAAGGCAGCGGCTGCAGCTTCAGAAGAGGCTCGCTCCAAGGAGCAGTCGGGGAGCGAAGCGTCGGCGAGCGACGAGGCCAGGAAGAAGGACGAAGAAGCCAAGGCCGAAGCAGCCAAGGCGGAGGAGGCCAAAGCCGAAGCAGCCAAGGCCGAAGCAGCCAAAGCTGACGCGAGCGCCGCCGGGCGTAGCGCTAGCGACCAGAGCGCCGGAAAAGCTTCCACCGGCCCATCCACAGGTGGCAAGACCGAAGCTGCCTCCAGCGCGCGCAAGGAAGTCGTCAAAGAGACCACGGCCAAGAAAGAGGAGCCGAAGGCCGCTGCCGCCGCTGGCGCGGGTGATCAGCCCTTCAGCAAGGGAGCGGCTGTGGCCGCGCTCACTGCCGCAGCCTCGCAGTCTGCGAGCTGCAAGAAGCTGGGCGGACCCACGGGCACAGGCAAAGTAACGGTTACCTTCGCTCCGAGTGGACGGGTGACGGCGGCGAACGTGAGCGGGCCGCCCTTTGCTGGAACCTCGGTAGGCGGCTGCGTCGCTTCGGTGTTTCGCAAAGCAAAGGTTCCTCCCTTTACTGGCAATGCTCTCACCGTATCGAAAAGCTTCGCAATTCGTTGATGTGATCGCGAGGAGTCACTCCGGGTCAGCCGGTTTGCACTGCCTCGCGCACACTCTTATCCGCTGCAAATCCGAGCTGCTGAACCTTTGACGCGGCGCGCCCGCGTCCCGCCGAGAGACGCGCCAGTTAGGGCCATATCCCGCGACGCGCTGTCGTTAGTTGCCACAGTCGCGCATGCGTGTGTGCGTGGGTCGCTGGCCATTGTTTGCAGCGCCCGATTCTGAGCTACAACTGCGCTGGACACAGGGCGCGCTCTTCTTTTTCTTAACGTTCGCGCTCCATCACTTGGAGGTCCTTCGATGTTCCGTTCACGTGCTTTGATACCTGGTCTCGGTTTGTCGGCGCTTTGCGGCGGCGTCCTGTTGATCGTCGGTTGCGGCAGCGACAGCGACGACGATGGTGGCGCTGCAGCGGGCGGGAGCTCCGCAGGCACCCAGTCCATGGGAGGCAACAGTAATACCAGCGGCTCCAACAGCGGCGGACTCGGTGGCGGAACCGGCGGCGGCACGCTGGGTGGTGCAGGTGGCAAGGCAGGCCAGGCTGCAGCCTACGACGTCAGCATCGTCGTCGACAACGTGCGCTTCATCGATGGCGCAGCGGCAGGCGCGGGCGGCAAAGCCGGCGGCGGCGCTGGCGGTGCGGGCGGCGGCTCGGGCGGC
>DASQDA010000023.1:0-1974 GCA_035634435.1 Polyangiaceae bacterium | reverse complement strand
TCTGCGTCTTGAACGGTCGCGCCCTGGTCGTCTGCCCGAAGAGCGTCGTGCACAATTGGGCCAGCGAAATCGCCCGGTTCCGACCTGGCCTACGCGTCGCCGTGTATCACGGCGCCAAACGCGAGCTCGAGCAACAGGCGGACGTGACGCTCACGACGTACGCCGTGCTGCGTCTGGACGTCGAGCAACTCGCAGAGCTCGAATGGGACATCGTCGTGCTGGACGAAGCTCAGGCGATCAAGAACGCCGAGAGCCACACGGCGCGCGCGGCGTTCCAACTGAAGGGCGACTTCCGCATTGCGCTGAGCGGCACGCCCGTCGAAAATCGGCTCGACGAGCTGTGGAGCCTCGTCAATTTCGTGAATCCCGGGCTCCTCGGCGGTCGCAGCGATTTCCAGGAGCGCTACTCCTCGCCGATCGCTGCAGGGGACGTCTCCGCCGGGGCCCGGCTGCGAGCCAAAGTGCGGCCGTTCGTACTGCGCCGTCTGAAGCGCGATGTGCTGCCCGAGTTGCCGCCGCGCACCGACGCCGTGCTCCACGTCGAGCTCGACGAGGTCGAGCGCGGCGTCTACGACGCCGTGCGCGCCGCCACGCAAAAGGACCTCATCGAGCAGCTCGCGGGCGGCGCGGGGGTGCTTGCCGCTCTCGAAGCGCTCTTGCGACTGCGCCAGGCCGCCTGTCACGCCGCGCTGGTGCCGGGTCAGACCGCCGAGCGCTCGTCCAAGGTCGATCGCTTGCTCGAGGCCCTCGAAGAGGCGGCCTCCGAAGGCCACAAAGCGCTCGTCTTCTCACAATGGACAAGCCTGCTCGACAAGGTAGAGCCGCACTTGCGCGCCGCCGGCATCGCCTTCACACGCCTCGACGGCTCCACGCGCGACCGCGGCAGCGTCGTCACGCAATTCCAAAGTGAATCGGGCCCACCGGTCATGCTGGTGTCGCTGAAGGCAGGCGGCACCGGTCTCAACCTCACCGCCGCCGACCACGTCTTCCTGCTCGACCCCTGGTGGAACCCCGCCGTCGAAGATCAAGCCGCCGATCGCGCCCACCGCATCGGCCAGGACCGCCCCGTCATGGTCTACCGCATGGTCGCCAAGGACACCGTCGAAGAGCGCATCCTCGCCTTGCAAGACCGCAAACGCCGCCTAGCCGACGTCGCCCTCGGCGAAACCAACCAAGCCGCGCCGATCACGCGCGACGAGCTCCTGGCGCTTCTCGACTAACACTGCCGGGTGCGGCGCCGCAAAAGGGGTGCGCCACGCGGTGACGAGCGCGCTGCTCCGCGTCAGCGCCTCCGTGGGCAACCCACGCCGCCCCACCGCGACCCAGCAGCCGCGCCGGCGCTCGCGGTAGCGCGTGCAGCAGCGTTCGGCCATGCGGAAGCGGCGCGCTGAGCGCTCGCTCAGTGGGCTTGCTGTCTCCAGGTGGTGCACCATCCAGACCTGCACCAACGGGTCGGCTTCGAATACCTCACGTCCCGTTCCGCTTGCTCCAGCAGCGGTCGATCGCCTCGAGTGCGTCAGTCAGGCGTTCGCGATCCGTCCTCACAGTGCCTTGGCGTCCGCTTCCAGATTCCGGCGCACCGCAGGCCGCACGCCTCGCTCGCTCGCCACGTCAACTTTTCGAGCCAATAGCTCTTCGAGCGCCAGCACGAGCTTGGCGTGAGCGAGCAGGCCGATGCCCGGGTCGAACGTCACCAGCAAGTCGAGGTCGCTGTCCGCCCGATCGGTACCACGCGCGACAGAGCCGACGACGCGGACGTTTTTGGCCCCATGCGCCGCGGCGATGCGGCGGATCTCCGGCGCTCGGCGGAGGATAAGGTCCAGCGTGCTCACTCGCAGAAAGATAGCATCGCTCTGGTCCGGAACACCGCTGCATCTCCCCTTGCTCATTTCCCGGCGCGGGCGGCCCCAACCCCGCCGCAGAGCGATGGCCTTGTTCGATGGCAATGCTGGCACAGACACCCGGAGCCCAGGA
>DASQDA010000022.1:0-2129 GCA_035634435.1 Polyangiaceae bacterium | reverse complement strand
CGTGGGCTCGCGTCCGCTGCCGGCGCCACCGAAGGAACGCTTCGTCGCTGGATCCGTCGTCGAGCGCGAGCGGCTCGCGCAGCCCGGCACGGACACGGCCCAAGCATTGCGGGAGAGCCCGGGCGTGCAGATCACTCAGATGGGTGGTCTGGGCTCCCCTGCGACCGCGTCGATCCGCGGCGCCACGGCGGCCCAGACGCCGGTTTACCTCGCGGGCATTCGCATCAACGATGAGGTGGGCGGCGCCGCGAATCTGGCGGACGTGCCCGTTTTCTTGCTGGACCGCATCGAGATTTACCGAAGTCACGCGCCTGGCTCCGCCGCTCAATTCGGCATCGGCGGCGCGTTGTTCGCCGAACCGCGCCGGCCCGATGGCAATCGTCTGAGCGCGGGGGCTACCGTCGGCAGCTACGGCGTGCGGAGCGCGCAGGCATGGGCGAGCTTCGGTGCCGAAGGGCGCGGCGTGCTCGCTGGGTTCGATGTCACGGCCGCTGACAACGACTATTCCTTTCAGGACACGCGTGGGACGCTTTACCGCGCTGATGACGACGCCGAAGCTCGGCTCCCCAATGCGGACGCGCAGATCTCCAACGTGTGGATCCTGGCGCGTCACGACGTTGGCCGCGCCTGGCTGAGTCTGGTGTTCAACCAAGCCGATCGCGAGCAAGGCGCTCCCAAGCTCGCGGTGGTTCCCTCACGTCACGCGCGGTTACGCAACAGCCGCACGCTCGTGGCTATCAAGGCTGAAGCGCCGATCGACGCCTGGGAAGGCGGCATTCAGGCGCTCACGAGCGTCATCGACGGCGAGAATCGGATCGACGACCCTGCCGGTGAGCTCTCGTCGCAATCACCGCGAACCCGCACGCCCGGACAACGTCTGGAGCAAAGCGTTGCGGCCCACCAGACCACCGAAGGCGGAGGCCGTTTCGAACAGCGGCTAGGCTTCGCTCTCGATCGCCTGCAGCGCTACGAGCAGCAAACGTTGGTCGAGCGGCAGCGGGTTGCAGCCGAGCGCGTGGACCAGAGTCTTACGCTCTCGGCGTCTCTGCCCGTCCTTGGGCGCTTCCGCCTGCACAGTGCGCTACAGGGTCAATGCTTTGGCGCGTCGGGGACGAGGCTGGAAGCGTGCTCGAGCTTCGAGCCGAGCGGACGCTTTGGTGCGAGCTATCAGCGACCCAGCTACGAGCTTTACACCAACATCGGCCGCTACGTGCGCTTGCCGACGCTCACCGAGCTGTACGGCGCCTCGCTGCTCGTACGCGGTAACGAGCGCCTGCTGCCCGAGCGTGGCAGCGCGCTGGAGGTCGGTGGCCGCTTCCACTACGAAGTGGCAGGAGCGCGGCGTCTGTGGGCCGACGTTTCGTTGTTTGCGCGCTGGTCGGAGCAGCTCATCAGCTACCTGCGCAGCGCTCAGGGCTACATGGTGCCGCACAATACCAGTCGGGCTCGCTTCGCCGGCGCGGAGTTGTCCGCCGGAGCTGCGCCCATCGCTCGGCTCGAGCTGTCGGGCAGCGTGAGTCTGCTAGACCCGCGGGACACCAGCGAAGCTCGGCGTCTGCAGAATGATGTTCTGCCTTTTCGAAGCCAGCTCTCTGCGGCGCTGCTGGCGACGCTGCACGCTGACCTGCCCGCGGAAGCGCTCGGCAGGGGCGCGCTGACGGCCAAGTACATCTACCAGTCGAGTAGCTTCTCGGACCCGGCCGGGCTCGGCGTGATCCCGGAACAGGGCTTCGTCGACGTCGAAGCGTCGTCGACGCTTTTCGCGGACGCTCTCGCGCTGCGTCTGCGTGTCAGCAATCTTCTCGATGCCGAACGGTTCGACATCGTGGGTTTTCCGCTCCCTGGCAGGAGCTTTTTCGCGTCGATCGAGGCAAGTCAATGAAGCAAGCTGGATCTTTGGTAAGTGTTCTTCTGCTGGCAGCAGCATGCAACGTGGATTCGGACGTGGCCGATACCGGTGGCGTCGAGGACGGGGGTGCGCCAGGTCTTGGCTCCGAGTGTCCCGCGGGCGTCACGGTGGTGTTGAGTGACTACCTGTCCACGCAGGTGGCGCTGGGTGACGTGGAGGGAAACATACTCTCGGAAGCGTTCATCTCGACCGCTTCCTCGAAGACGGACGGCCTGACGTT
>DASQDA010000021.1:0-2095 GCA_035634435.1 Polyangiaceae bacterium | reverse complement strand
AGCTCCGCCGGGATGGGCAGCTCGGCACGCGCCGACGGCGGCACTGGAGGGGTGTGGACGTGGTCCGCCATCACGCGGACGGCTCCTGGGCCCTCGAACACCAACTTGCCCGTGACCAGCCAGTACGCAACGCAGCCGAGCGAATAGATGTCAACGCGGTGGTCGGGCTCGACGCCGAGGATGGTTTCGGGTGCGATGAAGGCGGGAGTGCCGGCCACGTTGCTATCGGCGGTCAGCTGGAGATCTTGCTCGCTTTGCCGCGAGCTCTCCAGCTTGACCAGGCCGAAGTCTAGGACCTTGACGAAGTCCCAGCCCGCGCCGACGCGGCTGACCGCAATGTTGGCAGGCTTGATGTCTCGGTGAACGAGGCCGTTCTGGTGTGCGTCTTCCAGCGACGCGCAGACCTGCACCAACAGATGGACTGCTCGCTCCGCCGGCACGGGTCCGAAACGCTCGACCAAGGTCTCGAGGTCCATGCCTTCGAGCAGCTCCATGACGTAGTACAGCGTGCCGTCATCAGTGACACCGAAGTCGTACAACTGCACCGTGTGCGGAGACTTCAACCCGGCCGTCGCGCGCGCCTCGCGCTCGAAGCGCCGGAGCCGCAGCGCCGGATCGCGATCGCGCGTGGAACCGAGCTGAGGAGCAGTCACCAACTTGACGGCGGCGGGACGAATGAGCAAGCGGTGCCGCGCTCGCCATACCTCTCCCATGCCGCCACTACCGATCTTCTCCTCCAGCGTGTACTGACCGATCTCGGAGGCCGCCTTGACCTGTTGCCTCAACCCGTAAATCGTGCCGGACGTCACGGTGGACAGCGTCACGGCAATTGCCATCCACAGAAACGCGTTGAGCGGAATCAAGAGCTTGAGGAATCCGAGTGTGAATCCCGGAACCGCCGCCGGCTGATGAAAGATGAACGACACCGCGAGCAGCGGAGCCGCTGCCAGCCACGACAGACAGAACGTCCGCTTGGCCGTCGACGGGATCAGCACCGCCCGCGCCGTCATGGTCACGGTCAGCGCGAACAGCCCTGCCATCAGCTGCATTTCATCAGGCTGAGCCGCCATCATCGCCAGCCCGACGCCGGCCAGCACCAGACTGCCTGCGTCGAGGACTCCCAGCGTTCTGAGTGACCACGAGCGCGCACGCGCGATGCCCCAGAGCCCGCCCATCACGCACGCGGCCAGGAGATGCATCACGTTCGCCTGCGTCACGAGCGCGGGGAATATGCGTGGGCCGCCGCCGACGATGAGCATGCCGTTCATCACGGCGAAGAAGCCGAAGGCAAGCAGGAACACGGTTTTGCCGAGAAGCGCCAGCCGTGCTTGCACGAATGGCGAGCCAGCCCAGGTGTCGAACCCAGCTTCGATAATCTTCGTGTCACGCGGGGGCGAGCTGCGTTCGCTCATACGGCTGCAGCAATAGAGCATGCAGATCGAGTCCGCGCACCTTACGGCGGACCACGCTGGATCGCTGGTCGGATCCGTCGAGGTTCACTGCCTCCCAGGAGCTCGCGTCGAGCCTGATCGTCCGCAGAACATGGGACAAGGGCGGTGAACAGTGCCGCGTCGCCTGGGCTAGCCGTCGGCCCAGCCTGCAGCTCGCAGGTGCATTGGGTTATGCTGAAGCTCATGGAAGCATCCGCGAAAGCCCCGTGGTCCAGGTAGAGCTCCTGATTCGTGCGCCGTCGAGCCAGCTCTTTGAAGCGTTCGTCGAGCCCGCGATGATCACGAAGTTTTGGTTGGCTCGCGCCAGCGCCCGCCTAGAACCAGGAGCCCGCGTCCGCTGGGACTTCGTGGTCAAGGGCGCGTCGACGGAGATCGAGGTGAAAGAGCTCGTCAAGGACACGAAGATCGTCACTGAGTGGGATCAGGGAGAGCGCGTGGAATGGAGCTTCGCCCCACGTGCCGAAGCCGAGACACTGGTCGGCATCACGCACTCGCGCATCAACGGCGACGCCGACGCGGCTGTCACCAAAGCGCTGGACTCGACGCAGGGGTTCACGCTCGTGCTCTGCGAGCTGAAAGCGCTCCTCGAGCGTGGTGTTCGACTCAACCTGATGCACGACAAGTTCCCGGACGCGCAATACCAG
>DASQDA010000020.1:0-5197 GCA_035634435.1 Polyangiaceae bacterium | reverse complement strand
GCGGCACGTGGACACTCGTCGATGGAGCTTACGTCGGCAATGCCGGTGGCGAAGCGCCGGAGCCGACCTGCGTCGAGGGGGGCACGGCCATGCTCACGTCCACGCGTACCGGCATGCTTGCATCGAACGTTCGCGTGCGGGCCCGGCTCACGAGCATCACCACTGCCGACAAGGTGTTGGTGTTGCGCGGTGTGAGTACACGCACTCGGCTCGAGCTGAACTTTCGCGCCAACTTCGACGACGAGGGCTCGATCTCGGGCGGCGATCTCGTCATTCAATCGCTGACCGACTGCGTACGAACGGTTCATGTTGCACCGGGCGTCGTGCGCATCCCGCACGCTGCTACGCAGAGCATCGACGTGGAGGTCGAGCTGGTGGGCCAAGATCTCACGGTCAACGTAGACGGCGCTCCCATCTACTCGGGCCAACCGCTGCTTGCCGCCCCGCTGCCCACGGGGGCAGGCTCAGTTGGCTTTGGGGTACTGCGCTTCGGCGGGAGCGCGCGTTTCGACAACGTCGTCATCGAAGCTCTCGAATAGAGGGCAGTGCCCTTCGTGCTGGTCCGAGCGCGGGGCCAGCACGAACCTTCTCGCCCGCCCTGACCTCTGGCGGTGTCGTTGCCGAAGGGGTGCTCTGCTCGAGCAGCAGGATTGCCGCCGAGGTGTACCGTTGAGGCGCACCTCGGACCAGGCGCGAGCGGGCGGTGTGCACCGCACTTTATTGCACACCCGCCAACGGGAGCTGGTGTAGATGGACGCGATGAGCTGGCGCGTTGCGCGGTCCCGTCCCAGTCTGGTTCTGCGTCATCCGATCGTCTACCCGGCCTTCCGCGCACTTTACACCGGGCTCAGCGCCTTCGTTCGCGAGGTGAAAACAGGGACCGGGCTGCGAGTGTCATTGACGCTTTGCTGCATGGCGATCACGCTGCTGCTCGCCGGCGTGGCCACGGCAGCGTCGGGTAATCTGCTCGCCGAGCTGCGTCCGCTGCGGTCCGAAGGCGTCAAGAACACCGGCCGCCTGAGCGATGGTGTCCGTGCTCACGACGGCGACTCGTGGAACACGGAGCTGACCGCCGTCTTCGATTCGCCGCGGTCGTTCGTGGTCTACGATCTCGGCTCCGTCGTTCCGGTCGACGCGGCCTTCCTGCAAGGTGACAACAACGACGAATACTTGCTGTCGGTCTCCGACGACGGCCAGCGCTTCCGCGAAATCTGGGCCGCGCCCGCGGTTCAAAGCCCCGGGCTGCAGCAGCGCTCCGCCCGCAGGTTGGGCGGCTCTGGTCGATACGTGCGGGTGTCAGCGCGGGGAGGGGACGGCGCCTACTCGCTGAGCGAGCTGCAGGTGTTCTCGCAGGCTGCCGGCGCATTCCCTCCGAAAATGGAAGTCCGCGGAGGTGTCAGCGGCGGCGTGCGGGTGCAGGACGCCATCATTCTGTTCGTGCTCGGCTTCGTGCTTTTTCTCGCCGCCTGCACGCGAACGATGTCGCAGGGCAGGGTGCTCTTGCTCGGCCTGGTGCCCCTCGTGGCGGGCTTCCTGTTGTGGCAAACCGTCCAGCAATACTGGCCGGTTTCGGAGCGCGAGGTGGCGCTGCTGCGGGCTGCCTGCGCCGCGATCGCAGGAGCCGCTTTGCTGCGTGAAGCCGCCTTACGCCGACGTTTTCCGGCGCATCCAGCCGCCGTGCTGGCGGCGCTCAGCGTGAGCGCTGTGCTCGCGTTCGGTTGTTTCTACAACCTGGGGCGCTTCCAGTTCTCGAATCACGCCGAGTCACGCCGCGAGTTCGTGCACACGTGGGACATGCGAGTGTACTACCCGTTCGCGAAGTACTTCGAGGAGCTCGGCTACGACGGCGTCTACCTGGCGAGCGTGGCTGCCTACGTGGAGACCGTGCCGGGCACCACGCTGGAGTCGATCGGCGATACCGAAATCCGCAACATGAAGACACACCGCATGCAGCACGTCGAGGACGTTGCAGCGGATATTCGCGCGATCAGCGGACGCTTCACCCCCGAGCGCTGGCGTCAATTCAAGCAAGATATGGGCTACTTTCGCAACGTGATGGGGCCGAGCTACCTCACGACGCACCACGACCACGGCAGCAATGCAACGCCCGTGTGGGTCGCTTTCGCGAAGCTTTTGTTCTCGGGTCGGCCGGCGACCGAGGGCGTGCTCGTCTTTGGTGGTTTGATCGATCTGGGCTTGCTGCTGGCGCTCTTTGCTGCAATGTGGCGCAGCTTCGGCGTGCGGCTGGCGCTGCTGGCCATGGTCGTGTTCGGGGCGAACGACTACTACATGCTCGGTAGCAACTGGGCTGGCGCCACGCTGCGCCATGACTGGCTCGTCTACCTTGGCTTCGGGGTCTGTGCGCTGCGCGTGCAGCGCTGGTGGCTCGCCGGCGTGTTCCTCGGGCTGAGCACCATGATTCGCGCCTTTCCGGGGGCGGCCTTGATCGGTGTCGCCTTGCCGGCCGCCATGTGGTTCGCCGAAACCTGGTACAGGTCCGGCAAGCCGCCGCACCCCCGGGATTTGCTCGCGCAACATGGCGCCGCAGCCCGCGTTTTGGCGGGAGCGGCCGCCTGTATGCTGCTCACGTTCCTCGGGACCGGGCTGCTTTTCTCGTTCGCTAGCTGGAGCGAGTGGTGGCAGAAGGTGAACCTACTCAACAGCCAGATGGCCTTGAATAGCGTCAGCCTGAAGGCGCTGATGGGCACGGATGGACGCGGTATCGCCTTGGGTGTGCAAGCTTGGCAGCTTTCATATCGTGCCCTGTTCGCGGTGTGTCTCGCGGTGATCGTGATCGCCTGTCGACGCCGCCGCCTGCACGACGCCGCGTTGCTCGCGCTACCTTTGATCGCCGTGGTGACCAACCCCGCGAACTACTACATTCACTTCATTCTCCTGTTGCCCTTGCTAGGCGGTTCGAAAGACGAGCCGGACAGCGTCGCGGAAGCGTCTGCGGCCGACGGCGCCTCGCGGCCTCTGGGTCTGCCAGCTCTGTCCGTAGCAGGCCCACTCTTGGCCATCTGTGTTGCGCAGTACTGGACGACCTTCATGCCGGACCTCGGACAGCACTTCCAGGCGGCCAGCGGCCTCTTGTTCGCGGGCTTCGCTTGGATGTACGTGCGCATCCTGCAACGCGACGAGAAGGCAGAACGCACGTCACGGCGGCAGCAAGCGGCAAGCGCTTCGAGCCCGGCCGTAACCTGAGTCAGGGCTGCGGCGGTTTGGTCAGCACGCCGGTGATCATTTGGTAGGCGATCGCCAACGCTGGGTCGGTGCCCGTACGTGGGTCGTCGGGTACTTGGCGTGCGCTCGCTGCCGAAGCGGAGCGATCGCCGCCGCTTGGCGCCTCCTCCACTTTCAAGCTGAGCTCGGGCCTCTCCGCAATTGCACCTTCTTGCGCCGGCAGATGCCCCTCCAGGTTCTTCTCGCGCAGGATGCCGAACTCGCCTCCCGGCGACGGCACGACGACGTCGGGTTTCACCCCCTGGGCCTGAATGGCCCGCCCGCTCGGTGTGTAATAGCGAAGCGTCGTCAGGCGCAAGCCGGCGCCCCCCGGTAGGTCTACGATGCTCTGCACGGAGCCTTTTCCGAACGTCGGCGCTCCTACGATGCTTGCGCGGCGGTTGTCTTGCAGCGCGCCGCTGAGCAACTCTGCCGAGCTGGCGGAGTACTCGTTCACGAGAACGACCACGGGACCTTCACGGAGCGCCCCGCCGGGCGTTGCGCGCACCTCGTCGACGATGGTTCCGCGGCGGCGCGTCGTGAAAACGACACCCCCGATCAAGAATTCGTCGGCCACGGAGGTCGCTTCGTTGACTAGACCGCCAGGGTTGTTGCGCAGGTCGAGGACCCACCCCCGCGGGGCCACCTTGATCTTCTGGCGAAGCGCGCCCACGTGCTGCAAGAGCTCGGTGTGAGTGCCTACCTGGAAGGCCTTGATGCGCAGGTACGCGACGTTGCCAATCAGTAGCTTGCTTGCGATGGACGCGACGTCGATGACCTCGCGTGTAAGGGTGAAGTACAGGTACTTCTCCACGCCCGTGCGGCGTACGGTGAGCAGCACGGTGCTGCCGGGAGCTCCGCGCATCGAACGCACCAGATCCGCCGGACTCTTGGCACGCACAGAAACGTGGGCGATGGCGACGATGCGATCGCCGGAGCGGATCCCCGCGCGTTCGGCGGGCGAGCCCTCGATCGGCGCGATGATGGTGACCCATTCCTCGGCGAAATCGACCTCGACGCCCACCCCGCCGAAGCGGCCCTCGGTGTCGCCTTGGAAGATCGCGTAGTCCTCGGGCGGCAAGTAAGAAGAGTGGGGATCTAGCTTGGCGACCATGCCCTCGATGGCGCCCTCGATTAAGCGCGCTCGGTCGACTGGATCGACGTATTCGTTCTCGATCCAGGCAAGGACTCGCCCGAGTTGGTCGAACAAAGCATAAGGGTTCTGCCGCTCGGTAATGGCTTGAGCCTGCCTGCTGTCTGACAGGGTGAAGGCCGCCATCAGAAGCGCTCCTGCTGTCGGAATCCGCCAGTTCTTTCGCCGAAAATTCGTCCCGCGCTCCGGATTCATGGTTTCCCTAGACTACCCCATTGATTCACGAGGTCTGTGGGTGCTACTAAACCTTATCCCCAGGCGGTCGGCTCTGCCGACTTCCGCATCTACGCTTCGAGGTACGTGTGGCCGAGAACGATTCGAACAAAGCCGCTGGCAGCGACAAGCGCAAGCAGAGCCTCTACTTCCCGGAGTCGATGCTCCAGGAGATCAAGGATGAGGCGGCGCGGCTCGACCGGTCATTGTCCTGGGTCGTGCAACGTGCATGGAAGATGGCGCGGCTCGAGATCAAAAAAATCCCGAGCGTGAACGACGTTGAGGACGATACCGAGGAAGTCGCCGCTCCCAGCACGTGAGTCCTTGAGCGGCGCTGAGTCGTTTGCTCAGGGACAGGACGGGACCCGGCTCTACGTTAGGAGCCGGGTCGGTCCTTCTCCCACCACGGCGCTGCTCTGTGACGGCATTTGCTGCGACGGGTACATTTACAAGTACCTGTGGGACGATCTCAACGAGATCGTCAGTGTGGCTCACTGGAACTACCGTGGTCACGGGCGCAGCGCATCACCCGTAGATACCAGCTGTATCAGCGTGCTGGATCACGCGCGTGATCTCGACGCGGTGCGCCGTCATCTCGGCGATCCCCCC
>DASQDA010000019.1:0-5417 GCA_035634435.1 Polyangiaceae bacterium | reverse complement strand
GCAGCGTGTGCTCGTAGAGCGGCGCTCCTTGCTTCGAGCGCGCCACGACCCGCACCGACTCCGTCTTGAAGTAAGAAAGACCGACGTTCTCCACGGACACCAAGAGCTCACCCTTGACGATGCGGCTTGTCACTCGCGGCTTGGGCGGGGCCTCGACTGCTTGAACGAACACCGGAATGTTGAGATTCGTCAACACCTGCACCACCCCGCTCTTGCTGGGCCCGGGCAGCTCGGAAGCGACGATGCGGTAGCTCCGCTCCCGGCTGCCCGGCGTCAGGCTAGAGGCGACGCGAACCCGCCGCGTCGCTCCCGGCTTGATCTCGAGCAGCGAAGGAAAGAACAAGAGATCACCCGTCGGATAGAGCTTCATCTCGCCCTCGGAGCTCTCCTGCCAGGCAAAGGCAGCAAGTTGAAAGCGCGTCGGGGCGCTGCCGCCGTTCTTCAGCAGCAGCACCTCGCTACGCTTGCCCGCCGACAGGTGAACCCTGACCGGGTTGAGAGAGACCGCCGATGCCCAGGCGCTGACTGCGTGGAAGCTAATCAACAAGAACAGAACGAGTGTCGGTAGCTGTCGCATGGGAGCTCGGGGCTGGCGGTCGAACAGGCGCTTTTCAGAAGACGACGAGGACAGCGACCGTGTCGGTATACACACCGCCCGGTACGTTCTGGCCCGCCGCGATGCGGCCGTAAACCGTGAGAGGCACCTCTACACCGGTGCCGGCGTGCTCGACGTCACTTGCCGGGGTTCCGCCCCAGATGCCGCTGAAATTCGACGCCTGGGATAGCTCGTAACTGAGAAAGTTGAGGCCCGAAGCCATGCGGCGCACTGGAGTGTCCAGCGTGGAACCGACGGTCTGATTGGCACCGTCGTCGAGTTGGATGCCGGCGGCGAGTCCGTTCGTGCAGGTGACCGCCACGGTCGCCGTCGAAGTCAGGGCCGTCACCGCGAGGGGGTTGTAAAATCCGAAATCCATCGCCGTGGAAGTAATGTCACAAATCGCTGTCACCTCCGCGGATACCGCCATGCTGGCGTTGTCAGCCGCCAGGGCTGATCCCGTGACAGAAAGCAGACCCGCGACGATACCCATGGCAGCCAGACGACTCGACTTGATGAACGATTGCATATAAAAAAACGATCTCTTTTTCTGCAGACATCTCCTGAGAGCTTCCCGGATGCTGCAACGGAAGCGAACGGTTGGCAGGGCAGCCGGATAAGCTGGCGGCAGAGTTTTCTCGCGTAATGCGGCGTTTGGCACTTAACTCCCTCTCTCATGCGTGGGTGAAGCGCCTATCGCACGCCTCGACACGCGTTCATGCGCTGCCAATGCCGCAATCTGCGCGCGTGCACCACACGTGTGTCGCCGACAGCTGACCGCCATTACGGCGTTCACCGCGTTGTGGAGGAGCAGCACTCCGGTCGGATTGCTCGGGCAATCCTCGAATGGCTGCCGCGCAGCAGCTCGAGTGCACCAGTCCTGTGCCGGTCCAAGGCACCGACTTGCGACTGCGCAGCTCAGGCACCTGCCTCAGCAGGCGCTGACTTGGCATTCGGCGCGAAGCCCTCACGCATCTTGGCGCCCTTGCGACCGAGCACCTCGGTCCACTGAATACGCCCCGTCACCTGCATCAGCACGAAGAGCGTGCAGATGGCCAGCACGGTGATGGTGAGGCCGGTGTAGCCCTCCCACAGGTGGGCGAGCGAGAACACGACCAGGTACAAGAGCTGCGCCGCGGCCGTCTCGCGCAGCGCAAACCGCGTGGAGACGACCAGTCGCAAGTAGCTCACCACGAGACCCATGCTGACCACGCTGCAGAGGGCGAACGCGAACGGCACGGGCAAACGATCCACGGAATAAGCAAAGAGCAGGTGGAAGGCGAAGAAGGCGCAGGCGATGAAGAGATAAGTGATGGGATGAATGTCCAGCCCGCGCAGCGTGGCCAGCACGAACAACACCACGAAGAAGACCAGCAGGCTCACGGGCGCCGAGAAGGACAGGGCTGCCGCGAGCTCACCGGGTTGCAGGTGTCGCGGCATCGTCATCCCCATACCCTGGCCGGTGACCGTGGCGCGGAACAGCCACGCCAGCTCCCAGCCGCCGTCCTTGAAGGTGCGATTCGACGGTGACAACGTCTGCTCGGGGAAGTCGATGGCCTCGAAGTCGGTGTGCATCTTCAGTGAGAAGTTCTCCAGACGCTGCACGCCTGCAGCCGGACGATAGCTCCAGTGATCGGCTCCGCGGCTCTCGTAGCCCGAGCGAAACGTCACCTTGTCGCCTCGCTTGACCGGCACTCGCACGTCGAACACTCCCGCCTTGGGGTCGAGAGCCTCGCGTCGGTCCACGCCATTCACCTCGAACACGAGGTCGTCGTAAAGGGCGCTCGTGGTCGGCAGTGTCAGCTGCACGCGCAGCTCGCCCGGCCGCGCCTCTCGATGCTCGTAGGTGTACGTGCCGTTGAAACGCACGTCGTAGAGCGGATACCAAACCAGGCCCTTGCGTCGCGGGTCGGAGTGCAGCTTCACGTCGAGCGCGCTCGAAGCGAGCGACATGCTCACGCCGGCGGGTATTTGCGTCTTGCGCACGAACTTGCTACCGTCCGCGGCCGTCATCAGTGGCAGCGACTGTCCGTCGAGCACGACGGTCGGACCGGTTACGTCGGAAGCTACGGGCAAGTCCACCGTGCGCGCCACGTCGCCCTCGGCGAAGAACGTGAGCTCCGGCGCGGCCTGGGTCTGCGGCGCGCCCCACAAGTTGCTGACCGCGTCGTTCAACTTGTTGGACTGGGTCGCCGTGCGTCCCTGCGTCACGCCACCGAGCACCAGCCAGGCGACGAGGGCTACCAGGTAAACCGCGCCGATGGCGAATAATCGCAAGAATCCGGACATTGGATGTGAGCCCCTGTTGTCGAAAGCGGCTCCATCGCCGCACCCAGAGCCTACCGATCCGCGGTGCAAGCTCTGGGCAGAGGCTGCTCAAGGCCGGCACAAAGGTCGTGCAAAACTGGTGCAGACGTTCCCGAGGTGCGGCGCGCCGCAGCTCTCGATTGCGCGGACAGGTGACCGGACGACTGTCGCGCGCGCTCAGTCAAAGGAGTGGCCGATGGCGAGCGTGAAGACCGCGCTGCTCCGAAACAGGACGTCGATGGCCTCTGCCTCCTCCAAAGTAGGCGCGCCGGCTAAAATCTCCACGTTGTCGTTGTTGAGCAGGAAAGCGTAGCCAATAGCGCCCAGGAGCGTGAAACCGCCGCGGCTGGTCCAGTCCACGCCAACCACCGTTTGGGCGAAAGTCGAAGGCTCCACGCGAATGGTCAACGCTTCCTCGGCGGGATCGCTGTTCGCCTCCTCGGCATCGAGCGCGAACTCACCGAGCCCTGCCGTAGCCATGAGCCCGGCGCCAACGAAGGGCGTGACGGGCCCTTTGAGCAGGTTGAAACGGCTTCGAAGGCCAAGCTTCCAGCCCGTCAGCGAAAAGCCCGCGCCAAAGTCGAACGCCAGGTGTGGGTGCGCGTGAAACGTGAGCGTCGGCCCGAAGCCTGCAATGCCATTCCAGCCTAGCTCACCCATCAATGCGAGCCGCCGTTGTGCTCGGATAGAAAGCACAGGCGGGTCATCGCTCCCGTGGACGACCGGAGGCAGCGTCTCCACGGCTGCGGGTGGAACGTAGGTGGCGGCTGGCAGCGCGGAGGGCGGCGGTGCTCGGTCTGGCGCGGGGGGCTCCTCGTAGGGCGCCTCCAGCGTCTCGGGAGGCGTTATTTCCTGTGCTCGCGCGCGCGGCGTAGACATGAGGACGAGCGCCGCAGCGGCGCCCGTCACGAAGCGCGACTCGAGCATGAACTCTACGGAAAGCATGACTTGGGCCAACCTAAAAATCGAGCTGTAGCGCTGCACTGACTTGCTGAGTGCTGACGCCGGGAACGATGGAAAAAGCGGACGATACGTGCGGGCTGCTCGGCACGAGAGACCGTCCAGAAGCGCGGACCGCGGGACGCGAAGACTGCAAACTGGGCTGGTCGAGCTCGTGCAGAAACAGGCCAGTGATGAACAAGCCAGCGGAGCTGGCGAGCGTGAGAGCAGTACCCCCGCGGTAGCGATTGCGGTCGCTCACGGACGCCTGGTACGAGACGAGCTGCGCACTGTTCACGTTGCCTTGCTCGCGTCGGCCGAGGAAAGCTTCGGCGCGATTTTCCGAGCGGACGGTCAAGGCGCTCAAGACCAAGCTTGCGCCCAGGGCCGCACCGCCACCGATGAACAGCACCTCCGACAGGCCGCGCTGAAACGTGGGTTCGAGCGCCACCGCTACCGAGCTGGGCTTGCCACGCTCGATTTCGACGGTGCGGCGCTCGAGCTTGTAGCCCTTGCGTGCCACGGCTATCTCGTGAGGCCCCGTCTGCAAAAGCACCACCAGCGCTCGCTCACCCGCGTGACCCGCGAACACGCCGTCCACGAAGATGTCCGCGCCGACCGGCGCCCGCACGGACAGCGGGCTTGGACGCTCCAGCAAGCGCACCTCGGTCAAGATGAGCTCGCCCGACACGGCAGTGATCTCGCGCTCAGCGCGCTGGAACCCCGGTGCTTGCACCGACGCTAGATGGCGGCCCGGCGTGACCTCACGGATCAGCGGGGACGCGGCAGCGGGGCCGCCGTCGAGAGCAATGCGAGCACCGGGTGCATCGGATACGATCATGACGCGCGTTGGTCGGGACGACGGCTTCGCCGCTTCGCTGGCCGAAGGCACAGCGGGGCCGAGCAACGGCGTCAGCTGCAGAAGCGCCAGACGCGCGTCCTCACGTCGCGGGCCACGCGGCGCTTGCGCGAGGTAACGCTGAAAGAGCTCGGTCGCTCGTTCGAGGCGACGTCGGTCGTCGTCAACGAAGAATTGCTTGCGTTCCGCCTGCGCCAGAGAGAACGCGAGCGCCGGTAAGGGAGTGAGCTGGTACGCGAGCTCGAGTGCCTGGATGGCAGCAAGGTAGTCCCCAGCGGCGTAAGCATTGGCTCCCGCTCGGAAGGCGCTCTTGGCGCGTTCGAGCTGCGCGGGAGTCTGCGCAGGAGCAGCGGCGCTCCAGCTGGCGCACAGCAGGAGGGGGATGAGCCACCTCTTCATGGTTTCAGCTGCGCTTTGAAGACGGTCAGCGTGCCGGCGTCTGCAACCACCATGTCGAGGAGGCCGTCTCCGTCCACGTCGCCGACGGTCAACGCAGAGCCGCGCGACACCGACCGCACCAGCGCTGGAGCTCCGAAGCTGCGCGTGCCAGCCATGGTCTGAGTCACGTACACGTTGCCCTCTGTCACGTAGCCGAGCCGAGTACCGAGGCCCGCGCGAGAGAGTCTTTCGCTGCAGTAGGGGCCGCACGCGTGAGTCACGTCGAACAAGGAAAACGCGCGGATGGAGCTGCCGTCTTCGGCGGCGATGACGGAGCTA
>DASQDA010000018.1:0-3182 GCA_035634435.1 Polyangiaceae bacterium | reverse complement strand
GAACGTGCCAGCGGATGCGCGGCGAACTCGATGAAAAAGGGCTGAGGAACCAGGTGGACGCGCAAACGGGCGTCCCATTCGGGGTCGAGCTCCACGTAGGCGGGCCGAGCGTCCGCCAGCGCCGACAGCGAGTACTCGCTGGGGCGCCCCGACAGCAGAACCTCGCGTAGCAGCGGCAGCAAGCCGTTTTCACGTGCGAGCAGCTGGCTACGCACCCCGCCGCGAGCGAGCAGATCGAGCGGCACCATCAAGACGTCCGGGCGGCTTCCGCTGGTCGCACGTGCGGCGAGGAAGCGAAACAGGGTGGCTTCGGAGCGGACCAACAGCGCGCTCGACGGGGGCAAGCTCTCCAGGGCGGCGTCCGTCCATGCCTCGGCAGCGTTGGCCTGGCGCTCCTGGGCGGCAGCCGCGGAATCCTCGGCGCTGACGAACACCAGCGTGAAGCCATAGACGACGAGCAGCGTGCTGATCGCCGGCGCGAAGGCGAGCCGAGCGCGCCCAGCAAGGTCCACCAGAGCCCGCGCGCCCAGCGCGCCGGAAGCCGCCAGACCGGCTAGGGCGAGCAGGCGAACGGCGCTCAGCGGGTCCGGGCGCGTGCTGTCGAGCTGGTCGACCCCAAACGTCAGGTCGAACAGCAGGAAAGCGAACAGCGGCGCGACAAGTCGTCGCGAACGGGGCGCAAGGATGCCGTAGGCAAGCCCGAAAATCGCCAGCACACACCATAGCAGGCCCACTTCCGCCAACCACGAGCCCAGGGCGGCGCTCCGATCCACCGGCACGCTTTGGTACGTCCAACCATGCCCCATCAAGCCGAGCGCCAGCTCTGCATCAGCCGATCCGGCGAAGAACAAGGCGGCGGCGAGCGCGAGTGGCAGCAGCATCACGACGGCAAACCCACCTGCAAAGGCCGCGAGCTGCCGGGCCGAAGGCGGTTGAAACGTGAGCGCCGCGGGCACCAGCATGGCCACCACCACGGCGAGCCCCGTCCAGCGCGATTCGATGAAGGTGAGCCCGAGAGCCGCACCCAAGGCCAGATCGCGGCGGGCACCAAGCGCGAAAAGGTCGAGCTTCAGCGCCACGCAGAGCAGCGCCAGGGCGGCGGCCACTGCGGCGCCACCCGTTGTCGTCCCCTCCAGCAGCCAGCTGGGTCCAAGGGCCGTGGTCAGCGCCGCGATTAAGGCAAGCAGAGCGTCCAGCCCCCGCGAGCCCTGGCGCGCACGCAACCAGCGGAGCACCAGCGAAAAGACGAGGCTGGAGGCAACCCCGAGCGCCAGAGCCGAGGCCCAGGCAGCTCGCTCCCCTCGCGGGCCGAGCGGCAGTAGCGCGAATACGTTGCCGAGTGCCGCGGAAACAAGCCCTTCCAGGCCTACGGGGAGCAGGCCGAGCGTTCGCAGCACCGCCACGTCTTGCGTGAATGCGGGGCGCGGGCTGGTCTGGGCGATCCCGGCCAGCCACGGGACCACGAACGCTAGCCAACCGCAGACAGTTTCGAGCGGCGCGCGCCCGAAAGGAGCCACGCGCGATGTAGAGGTCACACTCCCCGGTGCCACGACAGCTCGCGGATGGGCCAGTTTTCGGTCCGATCGCTGGCGCTTCGTGGTACACAGGCCGGCCCCGCGCGCTGGGCCAAGCGGCCGGCGCGCACCTGTCCTGGAGTACTTGCCGTGGCCCGCTTCATCGACGAGCTCAAACGAACCCACAACTGTGGCGCCCTGCGCGCCGCGAACATCGGCGACGAGGTCGTGTTGTTCGGGTGGGTGCAAAACCGCCGTGACCATGGCTCGCTGGTCTTCGTCGATCTGCGCGATCGCGAAGGTGTGACGCAGATCGTTTTCAACCCCGAGCCATCGGCCGACGCACACGCCATTGCCGATCAGCTACGCCCCGAATGGGTGGTAGGCATCCGCGGGGTGGTGCGTTCGCGCGGCGAACAGTTCAGCAAGAAGGAAGGCAAGCTCATCAGCGCCGCCAACCCGAACCTGCCCACGGGTGAGGTCGAGGTGAGCGTGCTGGAGGCCGTCATCTTCAACCGCGCCGAGACGCCGCCCTTCGCCCTCGAAGAGCAGAGCGATACGCGTGAAGAGGTTCGTCTCGAGCACCGTTATCTCGACCTGCGACGCGCACCGTTGCAGCGCGCGCTGCGGCTGCGCCATCGCATGAACCAGGCCACGCGCGAATACCTGACCGAGCAAGGCTGCCTGGAGATCGAGACGCCTTTTCTCGTGAAGTACACGCCGGGCGGCGCGCGCAACTTCCTCGTTCCTTCACGGCTGCACGCCGGCAAGTTCTACGCGCTGGCCGAGAGCCCTCAGCTCTTCAAGCAGCTCTTCATGGTCGCCGGCTTCGAGCGCTACTTCCAGATCGTGCGCTGCTTTCGCGACGAAGATCTGCGGGTGGATCGCCAGCTCGAGTTCACGCAGATCGATATCGAGCTCAGCTTCGTCAACCAGGACGACGTCTTCTCGCTGGTGGAAGGCCTGGTGTTCCGCATCTGGAAGGCAGCCGGCATCGACCTGACGGAGCTCTACCCCGACGGTCACTTTCCGCGGCTACGCTTCGACGATTCCATGCGCGACTACGGCAACGACAAACCGGATCTCCGCTTTGGCATGCCGCATGTCGATCTGACCGAGCTCGTGGTGGAGCACAAGGGCGGCGGTGTGCCCTTCTGGCAGCCGCTGGCGGAGAAGTTCGCGAGCGGCGCCTTTCGCCGTGATCTGCCGCCGGAGATCGTCAAAGCGTTGGTCGTCCCGGCCAGCGCCCACCTGTCTCGTACGGAAGCGGACAAGCTCGAGCAGCTCGCCAAGAGCATGGGCGCCTCGGGCCTGGCGCGAGCCAAGGTCGGCGCCGACGGCAGCTGGACACAATCGCCGCTCGCCAAGAGCATCACTGCCGAGCTGAGCCGCGCCATCAACGAGCGAACCGGCGCGAAGGAAGGCGACCTGCTGATATTCCAGTTCGGGCGTACCTCTCTGGTTCACACCGTGATGGCCAACCTGCGGGTGCATCTCGGCAAAAAGCTCGGCTTGATTCCTGAGGTGGGTCATGGCGGCAACTGGAGCTTCTCCTGGGTCGTCGACCCACCGCTGTTCGAATATGACGAGGACGAGAAGCGCTGGAGCGCCGCTCACCACGCGTTCACGCGACCGCACGACGCGCACGTCCCGCTGAACGAGAGCGAC
>DASQDA010000017.1:0-7656 GCA_035634435.1 Polyangiaceae bacterium | reverse complement strand
GGCGCCGAGCTGCGACGCCTGGTAGACAAGGCGGCCAAGCTCGCGCGCGAGGTCTTCTCCAAGAACAGCCCGATGCAAAAGGTGCAGCTTTCGCGGCATCCCAATCGGCCGTACACGCTCAACTACATCGAGCGGCTATTCACCGATTTCGTCGAGCTCCATGGCGACCGCAGATTCGGTGAGGACTCGGCCATCGTCGGTGGGCTCGCCCGCTATCACGACCGCAGCGTGGTGGTCGTCGGGCATCAAAAGGGGCGCACCACCAAGGAAAATCAGCACCGGAACTTCGGCATGCCCAACCCCGAGGGGTACCGAAAAGCCATCCGCCTCTACGAGCTGGCGGATCGCTTCGGTTTGCCCATCATCAGCTTCATCGACACGCCCGGCGCCTTTCCCGGCATCGAAGGTGAGCAGCGCGGCCAGAGTGAAGCCATCGGCCAATCACTCGAGGTGATGTCCCGCATGGGTGTTCCCATCGTCGCCAGCGTGATCGGCGAGGGCGGTTCGGGCGGCGCGCTCGCCCTCGGCGTAGCAAACCGGGTGCTGGTGATGGAGTTCAGCTACTACTCGGTGATTACCCCCGAGGGCTGTGCCGCCATCCTGTGGAAGAGCGCGGACCAGGCACCGGAGGCTGCGGAACGGCTGAAAATTACCGCCCCCAGCTTGCTCGATCTGGGCGTGGTGGATGCGATCGTCGAGGAGCCGCCTGGCGGGGCCCATCAGGACCACGACGATGCCGCGCGCCGCTTGGATCGAGCCATTGGCGAGCACCTGGCGGAGCTCTCGCGCCTATCGGCAGATGAGCTGCGTGAGGACCGCTACCAACGTTTCCGGCGGCTCGGCGCCTACGTGGCCTAGCTCCTGGGCGGACCCCGAGCGCCACGTTTCGCCAGCGTTGCCTTTTCCGTTGATGCGAGAGCGCGAGCACGCAGCTTGACCAGCGGCCTACCCGTCGCTAGTTTCCCCGCCCGCGCTCGGACACCGCCTCCGAGCTTCCATTGGCTTCCAGTGTCGCCGCGTTAGCGAGGCGACTTCACGATCATCCGCGAGGAGAGCACATGGCAACGAAGATTGGCATCAATGGCTTTGGCCGCATCGGTCGCTGCGTAGTTCGCGCCCTGTACGAGCGTGGCATCAAGGACGTCGAGATCGTCGGTATCAACGATCTGACCGACACGCGCAGCCTCGCCCATTTGCTCAAGTACGATTCCATTCATCGCGGCTTCAAGGCTGCGACGGTCGGCCACACGGACACTGGCATCACCCTCAACGGCAAAGACGTACAGGTCACCGCGCTCAAGGACCCCAAGGAGCTACCCTGGAAGAGCCTCGGAGCCGACATCGTGCTGGAGTGCACGGGCTTGTTCACCGACAAGTCCAAGGCCATCGGCCACGTGGGAGCCGGTGCCAAGAAGGTCATCATCAGTGCTCCCGCCAAGGATCACGATCTCACCGTCGTGATGGGGGTGAATCACGACAAGTACGATGCGGACAAGCACCAGATCTTGTCCAACGGCTCGTGCACCACCAACTGCCTGGCGCCCGTCGCCCAGGTGCTGCTCTACAACTTCGGCGTCGAGCGCGGCTTGATGACCACGATTCACTCCTACACCAACGACCAGAGCTTGCTCGACCTGCCGCACCGCAAGGGCGACCTGCGGCGCGCGCGCGCTGCTGCCGTGAGCATGATTCCGAGCACCACCGGTGCAGCGAAGGCGCTGAGCGAAGTCATCCCGGAGCTGAAGGGCAAGTTCGACGGGCTCGCGATTCGCGTGCCGACCATCGACGTTTCCTTGGTCGACCTCACGTTGACCACCGAGAAGCCCGTCTCGGTCGAAGCCATCAACGCGGCCATGAAGAAGGCCGCCGAAAGCGACCCGCTGAAGGGCTTCCTCTACTACGTCGACGAGGAGCTGGTCTCCAGTGACTTCATCGGTCACCCGGGCTCGAGCATCTTCGACTCGACGCAGACCAAGATCCTCGGCGATCGCTTCGCCAAGGTCTTCTCCTGGTACGACAACGAGTGGGGCTTCGCCAATCGCATGGTGGACCTCGCTCAGCTCGTCTCGCAGAAGCTCTGAGCTCCTCGATCATGGGGACGTTGGACGGCATCCGCTCGATCGATGACCTGACCCTCGACAATCAGCGCGTGTTCATCCGCGCTGATTTCGACGTCCCCGTGAGCCAGGGAACGGTGGGAAACGACGCGCCCCTGCGGGCCGCGCTTCCCACCGTGCGCCGTGCGTTGGAAGCGGGTGCTCGCGTCGTGATGGCTTCCGACCTCGGCTCCCCCGCGGGACGCCCGACGCCCGAGCTCAGTCTGGAGCCGGTCGCAGCGCGCTTGTCCGAGCTGCTCGGTGCCGAGATCTACCTGCCTGACGATTGCGTCGGCGAGGCCGCTCGCAAAGTCGTGCAGGACTTGCGACCTGGGCAAATCTGTCTGCTGGAAAACCTCGGGTTCTACCCTGAGGAAGCCAGCAACGACGAAGCCTTCGCGCGCAAGCTCGCCGCTTTTGCAGACGTCTACATCAACGATGCGCCCACTGCTTCGCGTCGTTTCGTTGCTTCGGTCTCGGCGCTACCGCGGCTGATCCACGAGCGCGCAATGGGCAGCTGGCTCGCGTCGAACCTGCAAGCCGCGCTGCGCCTCGCGGAGAGCCCCGAGCGCCCCTTCGTTGCCATCGTGGGCGGCTCCGCGACGCGCGCGAAGTTCTCACTTTTGCAGGCGCTGCTCGGCAGGTGCAACACGCTTTGCGTCGGGGGCGTCATCGGCAACACGCTGCTGGCGGCACGCGGCAACAGCATGAAGGCCTCGCACCTCGAAGCGGATCTGCTGGCGCGCGGACGAACGCTGCTGGCGGAAGCGGCTGAGCGGCGCGTCGAGCTTTTGCTGCCGGTGGACGTCATCGTGGCTCCCAAGGAGCGCGCGCTCAGCGGCTATGCCGCGCTGGCGAGCGAGATCCCCATGGGGGAGGCTGCGTTCGACGTTGGTCCCAAGACCGTCAGCCTTTTCACGGCACGCGTGGCGGCCGCAAGGACGGTGCTGGCTCACGGCGCGCTGGGGTTGTTCGAAAACCCTGGTTTCGCCCGCGGCAGCCTCGAGCTGCTACGAGCGCTGGCCGAAGCCTCTGCCTTCAGTGTCGTGAGCGGCAAGGCCAATGCCGCGCTGCTCACTCGCTCTCCAGATGAAGTCGTTTCTAAACTCGGGTTCGTCTCGAACGCGGGCAGCACCAGCCTCGATCTCATCGAAGGCCGGAAGCTGCCCGGCGTCGAGGCATTGCGTGGTGGTGCATCGTGAGTCGTAAATATCTCATCGCTGGTAATTGGAAGCTGAACGCTGGCGGAGCGGCAGGGCTCGAGCTCGCAAGCGCCGTCGCTCGTGAAAGCAAAAGCATCGCCGGCAAGGTGGAGGTCGTCGTGGCCCCGCCGTTCACCGCCCTGGCCGCGGTAGCCCAAGAGCTCGAAGGCTCACACGTGGAAGTCTGCGGCCAGAACCTTTACCCGAAGCAGTCGGGCGCGTTCACGGGCGAGGTCAGCGCGCCGATGCTGCTGGAGGCGGGCTGCAAGTGGGTCATCCTGGGCCATAGCGAGCGGCGCCAGTACTTCGCCGAGACCGACGCCTTCGTGGCCGACAAGGTGCATGCAGCGATCGCCGCCGAGCTCTGCCCGATCGCCTGTATCGGAGAGACGCTGGAAGAGCGGGAGGCGGGCAGGACGCTCGAGGTCGTGTTCCGTCAGCTCGACGCGGTGGCCGCTGAGCTCATGAAGCGGCCCGGCTACGGCGTCATCGCCTATGAGCCCGTATGGGCCATCGGTACGGGCAAAGTCGCGGGCCCTGATCAAGCCCAGGAAGTTCACGGCGCCATTCGGGAACGCCTGGCAGCGCTCGACGGGCGGCTCGCCGCGACGACGCGCGTGCTCTATGGCGGAAGCGTCAAGGCCGACAATGCGGCCGGTCTGCTGAGCTGCCCGGACATCGACGGTGCTTTGGTGGGTGGCGCGTCACTCGACGCGGCCGGTTTCGCCAAGATCGCCCTCGCCGCCGCGGCGCTCTGAAACCCGCGCTCGCGGTCGGCGGCTCACGCCAATCCACATTCAGTTGCGAAGCTGGCTCGCCGGGGGCACTCTTCCGCTCCCGGCGTTTCCGCCTGGCCCGCCACTTACAACGTTCGTTCCGCTCGAGAGCGGCTAGAACCGGAGAATTTCAGGATGGTCGAAGTCATCCACACGCCCCTGACCGTCGTGCACATCATTGCATGTTTTTTTCTCATGCTCGTCGTGCTCGTGCAGCCAGGTAAGAGCGGTGGGCTCGGTGCTTTCACAGGCGCTGGGGCACAGCAGGTTTTCGGTGGGCGCGGCGCGGGTAACTTCTTGACCAAGACGACGTGGGCGACCGCGACCATCTTCTTTCTCACGAGTATCACCCTCGCTTACCTGTCCTCGTCGGCGGACGATTCGCTGCAACAGCGCTCCGCGGCCGCAGCCGCTGCCAAACAGAAAGAGCGCCAACCGCCTCCCACCGCCCCGGCTCCGGCCAAGAAGTGAGCCTGCGCGGGGCGTCACGTCCCGCGCTCGATGCTCTCGGCGTGCTCGCGCTGAAAGCGTTCGCCTCCGGGCTCGTGCTGCTCGGCGGTTTTCGAGCGGTCAGTGACGACGATTTTGCGCGTGTCGTGCTGGCTCAACGCTTTGCGGAAGCGCCGGCGATCGACGCGACAGGCTCCAGCTGGCTGCCGCTGCCGTTCTGGGTCTACGGAACGCTGCAGGCGGTGTTCGGCCCATCGCTGGCCGTGGCGCGGCTCACGGCCCTCGCGTTGGGGCTCTCTAGCGGGTTGCTCGTGTGGTGGGCTGCACGCCTGCTAGGGAGCGGCCGCTGGGGAGCAATGCTTGGCGCCGGCCTGGCAGCGCTGCTTCCGTACTCGGCCCGCTTGGGCGTGGCGACGGTGCCCGAGGCGCCCGCGGCGGCCCTGTGTGTGCTCGCTGCAGCGACCCTCGGTGGCTCGGAGCGAGCGCGTTGCTGGGGTGCCGCCGCGTTGTTCGCGGCGTGTGCCTCGCGCTATGAGGCCTGGAGCGTCGCGGCCGTCTTCGCAGCCTTCACCCTGAGCGACGCGCTGCGCCTGCGCCAGCCAGGCTACCTCGCTGCGGCGGCGCTCGCGCTGTCATTCCCCCTTCTCTGGTTGGTGCATGGCAGCGTGCGCCACGGCGACGCGCTCTTCTTCGTGGAGCGTGTGGCCGCCTATCGGGCCGCGCTGGGATTGAATGAAAGCTGGCTCGCGCGCCTTGCCCGCATACCTCGCGATCTGCTGGCGGAGCCGGAGCTGATGCTCGGTGCGCTCGTCGCCGGCGTGTGGCTACGCGCGCGCTCCGTGCGTCTGCTCACCACGCACGGCACGCGCCGCTTCGCTCTGGCGCTCGCGGGTCTTCCTCTGTTCTTGCTGCTCGGTGCGCTGCGGGGTAGCTCGCCGACCCATCACGGCGAACGGGCCCTGCTCGCCGTCTGGCTCGGCGCCGCGTTATTGCTCGGCGCCGCCTGCGAGCTTGCGAGCGCCCGCTTCGCTGTACGCGAGCGCTGGCTCTTCGCGGGTAGCCTCTTCATCGCAGCGCTTATGGGAATGCTGCTGCGCACGCTTCATCCCGTGCAGCCGTTTCAGGCCAGGAGCCAGGAGGTCGACATCGGTCTGCGTGCCCGAGCGCGCAGCATTGAGCGGCTCGCCATCGATGCTCCCGACTTCGGGTACTTCGCCGTGCAGGCAGCCTTCGCAAGCCCCTCGCGCAGCGTGCCCCTGAATACGAACGACCCACGCGCGCCTCGGGGTGTGGACCTCCTGCACGAAAAGCCTCATGCCTTGCGAGCCGCACTGGCCATCCAGGAAGTGCGTTGGCTCGCCCTGCCAAGAGCCCGTGCTCCCCTCGCCCACGCCGTCGGCGACGTGCGCGAGGGGAACGCGGACTGGCTGTTGCTGGAGCTGAAGTAGCGTTCAGCGCCGGCGGTCGCGACGACCACCGCCTCGGCTGCGATCGCCGAAGCCGCCGCCACCGCCACCGCCGCCGTAGTCACCACCACCACCACCGCCGCCGCCACCACCACCACCGCCACCGAAGCCGCGCCCGCCACCGGAACCGCCGCCGCCGCTGCGCCGGGGTCTTGCCCCGCCACCGCCGCCGCCGCCGCCGCCGCCGGCACCGCGCTCGCGCGCCTCGTTCACGACGATCTCGCGACCGTCCATGGAGGTTCCGTTGAGCTCATTCATCGCCGCTTGACCTTCCTCAGAGGTCGCGAACTCCACGAAGCCGAAGCCACGCGAACGACCGCTCATACGATCGATCACGACCGCCACCGACGTGACGTTGCCAAAACGCTCGAATTCCTGGCGCAAACGGTCCTCGGTAGTCGAGTAGGCCAGGTTGCCGACAAACAGTCGCATACGAACTCTCCTTATGTCTCTCTTCGATGGCGTCTTTTCCGGCCCTCGAACGAGCGCGCGACGCTGGCGCTCACTGCTAGCCGCCTTGGCGGAGGCGACTACCACCACAGCACCTACACTCGGCGGACGGGACCGGACGAACTTCGGAACCTGGCGAAAGGACCTGTCAAGGATAACAGCTTTTCGCAGCAATCACATAGAGAACGCCGCCGCGGGCCGCCTCTTCCGGGCCCTCCATCCGGCAGTGCACGCGGTGAGCGCGAGCCGCCCCTCGCGCCCGGTTTTCCCCACACACGACACCGGAAAGTTTCCCACGCGAATCGCACGAACTACGCTGCACAAGTGTTCGGCTCCCTGGGTCGCCGCGCGGTGGAAACCGTGGTGGGTCTCTTTGCGCTATTGGGCTTCGCCTATGTTCCGCTCGGCTCAAAGTCCGGGCTTGAACACACCGTTGCCCTGCTCAGGACCGCGCCTGCGCGAGAAGCGGCAGCCGGAGTGGCGAACGCTGTGCAGAAGGCGCGAGAGATGCTGCTCGCCACGCTCGCCGGCACGCGCGCTGACACAACGCCGTTGCCGCTACCAAGCGCCCGGCGGGGCGCTCCGCCGCCGGTCAGACCGGTCGTCCCGCGCCTTCCGATGGGCCAGCAGAGGCGAGCCGCGGAGCCCGCCCGCTAGCAGGCGAATCGGCCGCCGCGGCGCTGCCCTCAGGGCGCTGGCGCGAAGGTGCGGTGGACGAGCATCGGACTCCCAACGGCAGGGCCCCGGGCGTCGGTCATCACGTACACCACGTCGGCGGGGGGTGAGCTGGCGACGTCGAACGTGCACGTATAAGGGACGGGTGACAGCGGCGAGACGATGTTGATGCCGAGCGCGTCGGCCGGTGCTCGGTTGTAGAGACGAGTGGCGGTGTCGTCGAGCGCTATGGGAGTGTGGCCCGTCACATCCAGCAGGTCGGCGTTGCTGATGAACTCCGGCATCTCGCCGGTGCCCTGCGCGCCATCGAGCACGACGATGACGCCGCCGGCGCGCGCAAAGGAATCGAGCACCTGGCTGCCACCCCAGGCAGCACCCAGGCTAGCAAGCTCGCCGGTCGGGGCGGCAGACTGCTCATAGATCAAGAAGACATCGTAGTCGCCGATGTTCAGAACCGACGAGAGCTGGCTCGGCGTTCGTATCGTGTCCAAGACCAGCGTGCGCCCGCGAGCCGCGGCGGACCAGGCCAGCGCGCGGTTCA
>DASQDA010000016.1:0-3200 GCA_035634435.1 Polyangiaceae bacterium | reverse complement strand
CAGGGGCGAACAGCACGCTCGTCCCAGTGCGGCGCCCCCTACAGGCGCACGTAGCGCCAGGGAGCCACATCGAAGTGGAAGTGGTCGGTGTGACTTGGATCACTCGGGCCGACGAAGCCGCGGAAGATGTCGCGCCGAGCGATGAGGCGCTCGGTGAGGAGGTGGAGGAAGCGGGCGTGGGCACGAGCGACGCTATCTCGCTCTGGAGCTCCGTCCGGGCTCCAGTGTTTGGCCACGCGGACCTGGAAGCTTTGCGAAAGACGGCGCGGCAGCTCGGCGGCGAGGGGCTCGGCCTTCGTGGCCGGTCCGAAGTCGAAGCCGACCACGTCGAGCGCGTTGCCGAGCGCGTGCTCACTCAAGCGACGCGAACGGTTACGTGAGGTGCGGCAGCTGTAGGCGCCATAGTGCTGAATGCGGCGCGGCGGACGGCCGTAAACCTCCCGAGAGACCTCGGCGACCACGTCCTCGAAGCGGCCCAGCCGCTCCTGGAACGCAGGATTGATGGTCACCGGTACCTGGTAGCGGATGGCCGCGCCGCGGTACGTCACCAGGCTCTCGGGTGCGCAGCGTACTTTCTTCTGGCTTTGGTCCAGGAAGCGGTCGAGGCCATCGAGCTCGTAGCCTTCGCCACGCAACGCATTCCAGCTTGCCCACAGCTCAGCCGGTGTGAGTCCCAAGCCGCTGCGGGCGTCGGTGTTTTGCTCGGACACGCCAGGTGACGGTCGCGGCTCCACTGCCGCTCGGCCTGCGGCGCTGGGCGAGCTCAGCAGCTTCCCGGCGGGGCCATCGGACACGGCGCACCCGCTGCAAGCGGCTGCCGTCAGCGCCCAGGCGCAAAGCCTTGCGACGCTCAGTCGCGTGTGATCCCGGCTGCGCATCGCCAGCAAACGGACAGCGTCCGCACGGTATTCCCATATCGATGCAGGCCTGGTTGGATCCTCTTGCACCGGGGCGCTTTGGTGTGCTCGGCGTCGCCGCTTGCCCACCTTGGCGGACCGACAGCGCAACGGACCGCCAAAGCTCACAGCCGAGCTGCACTCGAGAAGTTGAGACGGCTGCCATTCTCGCGAAGCATCCGCTTAAGCGCAGGCCAGGGCAGCCGCTGAAGGCGTTCAGGGAAGAGCTGCGTGAAAAATACTCCTGCGACGGTTCGAACGCTGCTCCTGGGCGTATTGCTGGTTGCTTGCGGCGGAACGCCAGATGTTCCCCACACCGGCGAGGGAGGGCGCGGGGGCAGTGGCGGCGGCGGAATGGGCGGTTCGGCTGCGAACGGAGGCGGCATTCATCTGGGCGACGCTGGCTCCGAGGCGGAGGGCGGCACCACTGGAACGCCGATTGACCAGCCCTGCGGCGACGGCGAGCTCGCGCCCGACGAGGAGTGCGACGACGGCAACGCCGACGATGAGGACGGTTGCAGTGCGGCTTGCACGCTGGAGGCGAGCTTCAGCTGCCCGGTGGTGGGAGCCGCTTGTGAGCAGTGCGGCAACGGCATTAAGGAGAGCAGCGAGCTATGCGACGATGCCAACGCGGATAGCGGCGACGGCTGCAGCGACAGCTGTCGGCTCGAGGGGGGCTTCACCTGCCCGGAGCCGGGACAGCCCTGCGAAAGCTGCGGTGATGGGCTGCTCGATGCCAACGAGCTCTGTGACGACGGCAACGTGGAGGACGGCGATGGCTGCGCGGCCGATTGCTCACAGGTCGAGCCGGGGTTCAACTGCGAGGTCGGAGGCGCAGCGTGTGAGCAATGCGGCGACGGCATCCTCGACCCGCGTGAAGTGTGTGACGACGGAAACACCGCTTCCGGTGACGGTTGCCTCTTCAACTGCAGCGCGGTCGAAGATGGCTTCGACTGCATGGAAGGCGAGCCTTGCGCTCAATGCGGCAACGGTCAGCACGACTTCAACGAGGAGTGTGACGACGGCAATGTCGAGGCTGGTGACGGTTGCGCCGCTGACTGCACGCGTGTGGAGGTCGGCTTTCAATGCCCGGTGCCGGGCGCCGGCTGCGAAGAATGCGGCAACGGCATCCGCGAAAGCCGCGAGCTGTGTGACGACGGCAACCGCACCAACGGTGACGGGTGCAGCGCCACGTGCACGGCGGTCGCGGTCGGCTTCTCGTGTCCCATTCCGGGGCAAGCGTGCGAGGAATGCGGCGACGGCCTGGTGAGCTCGAACGAGACGTGCGACGACGGCAATCGCGCGGAGGATGACGGCTGCAACGCTGCCTGTACGGCGATTGCTCCAGGCTACCGCTGCCCTGTCGACGGTGAGAGTTGCGAGCGCTGCGGCAACTCCGTGGTCGACGCACACGAGACGTGTGACGACGGCAACAACGTCAGCGGCGACGGTTGCCGCTTCGATTGTCAGCTGATCGAGACCGGCTTCACCTGTCAGGCAGGTTTCACCTGCTTCTGGTGTGGCAATGGGCTGAAGGAAGGTCCGGAAGGCTGTGACGACGGCAACACGGCAGCCACCGATGGCTGCGCCGCCGACTGTACCGTGGAGCCGGGCTATAGCTGTCCGGTGGCGGGCGCCAGCTGCGAGCAATGCGGCAACGGCATCCGCGAGAGCTCCGAGCTGTGCGACGACGGCAACCGCACGGCGTCGGACGGTTGCTCCGCGGCATGCGGGATCGAGCCGAGCTACAACTGTCCCGTGGCGGGAGCGCCCTGTGAGCGCTGCGGCAACGCCGTCCTCGAAGCCAACGAGACCTGTGACGACGGCAACACCACGAGCGGCGACGGCTGCAACGCAAGCTGCACCGCCGTGGAGCCGAACGCGCTCTGCTCGGTGAGCGGGCAGCCTTGCACCATCTGCGGCGACGGCGTCCGCGCTGGCAGCGAGCTGTGTGACGACGGCAACGTGGTCAGCGGCGACGGCTGCCGCTTCGACTGCAAGCTGATCGAGACCGGCTACACCTGCAACGCCAGCGGATGTGCGCAGTGCGGCAACGGCGTGATCGAGGGCGCTGAAAAATGCGACGACGCCAACCGCACCAGCGCTGACGGCTGCTCCAGCAACTGCGCGACGCTCGAGGCGGGCTTCTCCTGCCCGGTGCCGGGCGTCAGCTGCGAACGCTGTGGCAACGGCGTCAAGGAGAGCAGCGAGGCGTGTGACGACGGCAACCGCACGGCTGCTGACGGCTGTTCGGCGGACTGCAAAACCGTGGGAACGGGCTACGTATGCCCGGTCGCGGGGCTC
>DASQDA010000015.1:0-1659 GCA_035634435.1 Polyangiaceae bacterium | reverse complement strand
CTCGCCCGAGCTGCGGGTAACCGTGAGCCCCGCGCAAGGCGAGGTCCCCGCGGGCGGACGATTACGGGTGACGGTCACCATCACCGGCAGGCGAGTGGGGCACCACGCCGTGCATGGGCTTTCGCTGGAGGTGCAGGGCGGCCCTGGTCTGTTCGAGGTGCCGCTGACGTTCGCGAATCCGCACGGGATCGAGGTGTTACCTCATCCCTACGCGCGCATGGCGCGGCTCGCACGCGGCGGCCGGAGCCGCCGCGACGCCGATCGCGGTCGCGCCAATCCACTCGTCGGCGAGAGCGGCGAGCTGCGCGAGCTCCGCCAGCATCAGCCCGGGGACCCCTTGCGTCGCATCGCTTGGCGCGCCTCCGCCAGGCGCGGGCAACTGCTGGTACGCGAGTACGAGCGCGACGAGCGCGACGTCGTGTTCTTGCTGGTCGACGCCGCGGTCGAGCTCTTCGCCGGCCAACCCGGCGAAGCCGCGCTTGACCGCGTGTTGGACGAGGCAGCGGCGGTCGCGCTGCGCCACATAGGACGCGGCGACCGCGTCGGACTGGCGATCGTGGGTCGGCGTCCCCTGGCCTGGCTCCCGCCGGACTCGGGGACTCGCCATAGCCTCGCGCTGCTCGAGGCCCTGGCGCACGCGCCCAGCCCGGTACACGCGGAGCGCAGCGGCCTGGACGAGGCCGATACCGCGGTGCGCGTGCTCGAGCACATGCGACCTCTCGATCCCGTGACGGCTGGAGATGTAGGCTTCAACGAGCTCGATCGCATCGCGCGGCGGGTGGAGAAGCTCTTACCGCGCTCGCCGTTTCCGGAAGCGCAGGTTTTCGCGCCCTCCCGCCGCGAGCAGACATTGCGTCGGTATCTCGAAGCGTTTGGCCTGGGCTCCCCTGCCCGGCTCGGGTCCGATCGCGCCGAAGTGGATGCTCTGCTGAGCCAATCCCTGGTGCGTCTGCGCGGGGAGCGCCCGCGCGCGAGCCTGGTCTACTTGTGGACTCCGCCACCAGAACGCGGGTCGCGCACTGCCCTGGTAGAGGCCGTGACACGCATGCGTTCGCGCCGGGCCTCGCTCATCTGGGCGAGTGTCCCGCTGCACGTCGGCATCGAGGCCGCCGAAGGCCACGGCGGAATCGTCGGACGCACGCTCGCACGGCGCTCCGAGCTTGCCCAGCTGCAGGCGGAGCGCGCTCTCCGCAAGCTTGGCGTGCAGGTCGAGCGTCTGCACCCCGAGAGCGAGCCGGCGGCATCACCGCTACGGGAGCCGCCCGAGCTTAGCCCGCGTCTTTGACGCGCGGGTCGACCACTTCGAACGTCCGCTCGTGGACGACTCGCCCATCCACCCGCACGCGGACACGCCAGGTCCCGGGGCCATCGGAGGAGCGGAACGCAAGCCGTGCCTCCATGCGGCGTTCCCCGCTCTGCGCCCGACGCTCGCCGAGCTCTGCGGCGTACAGCATGCCGCCGTCCGCTGCCCGCTGCGTCGTCGGTTTCTCGAGCTCCCAAGACACCCGCACCGCGCGCGGCAGGGGCTCGCGGAAGGTGACGCGCAACCCAAGCTCCTGGCGACGCGGGTCGAGCTCCAGGGCAATCACCTCGCGGTCTTGAATGTCGCCGCCGAAAACCACGCCGAACTCGGCCCGCTCCAGCGCCAGCGGGTCACTC
>DASQDA010000014.1:0-4630 GCA_035634435.1 Polyangiaceae bacterium | reverse complement strand
CGTGCGGCACGTTCCGATCGAGCCGGCGCTACGTCCGCTGCTGGTCGCGACCCGGCCGCCAGACGGTAAGGGGCTCGTGCTGGCGATGCCGCCGGCCGAGGATTGGGCAGAGCGGTTTCGCATTCACCTGAAGCGGGCAGGGGTCGGGCGGGCCGAGCTGTTCGAGACCGGCCTGCTGCACAAGCAGATCACGCTCTACGACTTGAGGGCGACCGGCATCACGTGGCGTTGCCTTCGGAAGGACTACGGGCCGGAGATCCAGCAGGCGGCCGGTCACGAGAAGTACGACACGACCGACGGCTACATCCGGACCGCTCGAGTCTTCACGGGCCGGGTCGGCGAACCGTTCCCGGAGCTACCGGAATGCCTGTTTCGACCACAGGAATCGATCACAGACACGCAAGTATATGAAATGATTGCGTCCCCAACGGGATTTGAACCCGTGTTACAGCCTTGAAAGGGCCGTGTCCTGGGCCGGCTAGACGATGGGGACGTGTCGTGTCGAGGGCGCGGGAAGATAGTCTGGAGGCCGGGCCTTCTACAACAGTTAACGTGGGCTCGGGGCAGTTTCCGGCGAGAGGCGCCAAAGTGCCTGGGCGGATTTGTTGCGGCCGGCCGGCTTGCAGGGTGCTCACGGGGTCGCGGCGCGGGTGCCGAGCTTCCAATGCGTGAGACGCTCGCGCGGTCGGCTGTCGGCTCGTGCATCGCGCTCGCTTGCGGGCGCGCCAAGGCTCTGCGTGTCTAAGCCATCCGCCGACGAACTGCACGTCACGGAATCTTCACCCCTGTTTTGCATGCCGACGTCAGGTGTCGGCTCGTCCGTCGGTGACTCGCATCGGGCCGCCGCGAGTCAGCGAGCAGTGCCTGTAGGTGACTGTGCGGCGCTGGGTGAGAGTGGGGGTGAAGGTGGGCTTGAAGCAGCACGTCGCTGGGGAGGGGATACCTGCGCGATGGAAGAGAGCAGCACGATGGCAATGCCGACGAATTGATGAAGCTCCACAATCCCGTAGGGCAGGACTTGGCGAGCTCCTTGTAGCTGCGGAGTGGTGCTCAATGCTTCATCGATTGCGGCGCGGCGGCGAGTGTCGTCGCGCCCAGCGCGCTCCAACAGGACCGCCAAGGTCGCGGCCTGCTCGCGGCTGAGCTGCGCGGCGTGAAATGCGGCTTCCAAGCGCTCGAACCGCTCGCGATCGCCTTGTGAGTAAAGGGCGCCGGGAAGCAACTTTCCGGCGCCGCCACACTGGGAACAAACCGGTGCGACACCAGCGCCCGCGGACAGCGGAACGGCTGCCAAGAAGCAACGAGCGCACCTGGGGCAAAGCGCCGGAAAATAGCGGGTTTTGATGTTGTCTGCCATCAGCGCACCATCGCTCCTCCGACGAGGTTGCCCTCTTAACATGAACTATCGTGTAGTTCTATCCAGCGCAGTACGCAGCCGTGCGTTGAAGCCGTTGCCGCCCCGAAGGGCGCTGGTGCGACACGGGAAACCGTATCGCGGCTTCCTGATTCTCACGCTTCGTCCAAGCATGGAGTCCTACGGATATTTGCGGCACGCTTGTGTTAGCTGCCCCACGCGCGCAATGGGCGGAGCCGTTCCGTAGCAGCTGTGGCGGCGTGTGTCGGATGCGAGTCGTAGTCATCGCGTCAATGCCCATCTCCCAATCCAGCGAGACGGCGTTGCGCAGGAGCTGGAGTAAAACTCCGCGGCGCTGTGGGCAGCACGTGAATTGAACAACGACGACTTGCACTTTGCGGCTTGGCCTGCCCCGTCGTTTGCTCCATTGTACGGCACATGACTCGACCGGCTGACCCTCGCCGTTCACCGGGGCTGTGTGCGAGCTGCGGTCGCGCGTTCCTCGCTGCAGCGACCTCCGGCGTGGGCGCGCAACCACAGCTCTGTTGTCCGCGCTGCGGAGGGACGGCGCATCTACTTCCCGGAACCTACTATCCCGAGTCCGGCAGTGTGCTCTTCCAGGCGCTCGAAGAGCAGGTGCATGCGGCTGCGCTCAGTCGTGCGGAAGCAACGGAGCTCACCATCCAGCTCGAGAACGCCGTGGCAAGGCCCGAGGGTGCTCACGAGCGCGTGCGGCAGGTGCTGTACAAGATGCGCTGCTTGCGCGACTCGTGTGAATCCGTCCCGAGCTCGCTGATCGAGCTTCACAGCTTCGTCGGATTGCTGCTCTCGCTCTTGGTATCGTCCGTGCGCCCGAGCGTCAGGCCCGCCTCACCCGCGCTCGGTTCAGGTCCTTCGATCCACGACGCTGCTACGGCCCAGCCCATGACTGACGAGCTGCCGCTTAGCGAGCGCGCGCCGCTCAAACAAGCCCAGTGAGCGGGCCCGTGCAGAGCTCGGCCTGACCGAACGTCGTATGGGGTAGCCCCATCGCGTTCAGCACCGAGACCAGCAGGTTGGAGTGCGAGACTCCGGGGTAGGTGAGATGTCGTCCGGTCCGGAAATACCAGCTTCCGCCGGCCATCAGGAAGGGGATGTTCGCGTGCGTATGCGTGTAGCCGAGGGAGACCTCGTTGCCCCACAGCACGAGCGTGTTGTCGAGCACGGTGCTGCCGTCGGGCTCGCGAATATCGCGCAGCTTGCCGAGGAAGTAGGCGAGCCGTCCCGAATGCCAGGTCTGCCGCGCGATGAGCTCGGTGCGCGCTGCAGTGTCGCTGACGCCAGCGTGGGAAAGGCTGTGCCCTTCACCGGCGCTCTCCAGCCACGGGTACCGAATGCGGTTCAGCGCGGTCGAGATTTGATACGAAGCGACCCGCGTCGTGTCGCAGGCGAAAGCCAGTGCGAGCAGGTCGAGCTCCAGATCGGCTATGAGCGGCACGTCCATCTCGTTGGTCGGCAGCAGCGCGGGGGGACGAGCAGGGGCCCTGCATGTGCCGTTGCCGCCCGAAACCTCTGTCATACGCCGCTCGACGTCGCGCACGAGCTCCAGGTGAGCTTCCACGCGAATGCGGTCACTGGAGGACAGACGTGGAGAAAGGGTCGAGAATTGCGACTGCACCGTGTCGAGCACCGAGCGTCGCCGCAAGCGCAGCTCGTCGAGGGCTGCATTGCCTGGCTCTAGTCCTGCAAACAACCGATCGAACACCGCCTGTGGGTCGTTCATGGGCGGCAGCGGCTGCCCTGGGCCGGCGTAGGCGATCCGCCCCTGGACGTCGTTGTCCAACGCACGCACGCCCAGCTCCAAGCTACCCAGCACGGTGCCGCGGCCGTTGGCCTTGGCGACCTCTTGGTCGATGCTGATGCCGTCGGCCCAGCCGGAGGTCTGACCGCAGCCGTCGACGAACTGGCTGCCGCTCTGAAGGCGGCGCCCCGTGAAAAGACCGCCGATGCCGCGCTGGTGCAAACCGCCAGGGCCGCTCAACGCGACCGTTAGGTCCACCCCGCTGAACAGGGTGAGCTTGTCTTTGAACGCTGCGAGCGGCTGGTGGATGGGACCTAGGTCGAAGCTCGTCTCCGAGGTGCTATTCGTGGGCCACCACGCGTCCGGGATCACGCCGTTCGGCGTGTACATGAGCACGAGCCGCTTGGGTGGGACGATAGGCTGCGCGTGGGCGCCCCCCAGCGACTGCAGCAGGGGTAAGCCAACCGCAACACCGGCGCTTCCAGCCAGGAACTGGCGACGGCTCAGCCTCTTTCGCAACTCACGAACCGAAGGCGGGGTGCGGCTCATGGGTTCTCCTGGGGTAGCGCCGCCCGATAGCGGAAAGCCAAGGTCTTGGTGATGCCGATCAGCAGCTCGTGAAGGTTGCCATTGTGCTGGCTGAACTTGGTTTTCACCTCGTCGAGGCTGCAAGCGTCATTGGCACCTTCGATGCGGCCCAGTGCGTAGCGATACCAGTTGGTGGCCATGCAATCGCGCACCAGCTTGCTGCTGGCCAAGCGCGCGCTCAGGCTGGCTGCGCCGTTGAAGGGACCTTCGATGGCCATGTCGCCCGTAGCCAGCACTTCGCCACTGGTGTCGACAGGCAGACCCTGCTCGAGCGTCCGAAAGCGCCCCAGCTGATCATAGCCTTCGAGACCGAAGCCGATGCCGTCGATCAGGCTGTGGCAGCTGGAGCACGCCGGCTGCTCGGTGTGGACGCGGAAGCGCTCGCGTGTGGTGGCCATCGGATTCGGGTCCGGCGCGGTGACGTCGGCGGTCGGCGGCGGCGGCGGCACTGGCTGACACAGTAGACGCTCGCGGACGAAGACTCCTCGCAACACCGGCGCGGATTGCTCGGGGTGAGCGAGCAGCGCCAAGATAGCCGGCTGTGTGAGCAACCCCGAGCGGTCGGGGAGCTCGGTGCTCGTCCAGGCGGCTGGCGCCGTCACACCGTAAAGAGGCGCCAGCTGCGGGCTCAAGTACACGCGCTTGGAGGTGAAAAAATCCGTGACGTTACCCGTCTCCCAGAACACGTGGTCGACGAAGGCGTTGAGCGACTGCTGCCAGTCGCTCGCCAGCTCGTTGCCCGTTAGGTTCACGTCAGTTGCCTGGCGTGAAATCGAGCCGAGTGCCTGCAGACCGAGCCACTGATGATGGAAGTCGCGAACCATGCCGCGAGCACGCGGCAGCGACAACAAGCGGCGGGCCTGAGCTTCCACCTCGGCCTCCGTATAGAGCTGGCTGGTTTCTGCGGC
>DASQDA010000013.1:0-2111 GCA_035634435.1 Polyangiaceae bacterium | reverse complement strand
CGGCTGTCTATCTCACCTGCGATCACAAATCGCAGTTTCCGGCCTGCCTCGACTGCCAGGTCACGGCGCGTTATCTGATTGCGGAGCACGACCGCACAGGCAACGCCGTCGCTAGCGCCAGCGCGTGGCACTGAAGCGACTTAGCGGCTCGCCGTTCTGCCTGACTCGTCGCTGCCGGAAGCGGCACGCTGATCGTCGCGGTTGAGCCAGCGCAGTGCCTGCTCGAACAAGAACGGTTTGCGCTCGAGCGGGAGCTCGTGGCCCATGTCGGCGGGGGTCGAGATCTTGGTAGTGACGCGCGCGCGGCGCAGCCAGGCGTCAACCTGGCGCGTGCCGTCGACCACCTCGTCGCGTTGCCCGGTGATCAGGTAGACCCGCCGTACCCGCTCCCGTGCCGTCTGCAAGGCGTCCAAGCCAGGCCCACCCCAGTACGTGCTGTCGGCCGCCAAGATGAGCCAGCGATTGAAGGTGCGCGGCTCGCGGACGCCAACGTTCATGGCGGCGTAGGCGCCTTCACTGAAGCCCACCAAGGTGTTTCCATAGAGCTGCACCCGCCGGCCATAACGCTCGCGCAGCTGCTGGATGGCGTCCATGGTGGTGCGCTGGGCGCTCAGCCAGTTGTTGTTCCACGCGCGGCCGCTGCCATGCGCCACCGGACCGCTCGGACACACGAGCCAGCCGAGCTTGCGGGTGAGGCGCGCCCAGCGCTGGCAGTCCTGCTCGGGATGGCCGCCGCGCGCGTGCAGGTAAACGATGACGGGCTTCATGCCGAGCCGACCCGCGCCGCTCGGCTCGTAGTAATAGGCGGTGCCGCTGCGGAGCTGGAGCCGCTGCAAGGCCCCGCTTGGCTTGGTGGGGAGCGGGGGGCTCGCGCTTGGAACGGAGAGTCGTTCGACGGCGTCGCTGCCGTCTTTGTCGTTCGGGTCAGGGATGACGAGCTTCTGGCCAGGCCGCAGTTTATCGCGGCGCGAAAAGCCGTTGGCTCCGCAGATGGCCTCGATGCTCACCTGGTAGCGTTTGGCAATACGCCCGAGCGACTGACCCTCCGCCACCGTGTGCAGCGTTGGTGCTGCCGACGTCGGAGCCGTCATTGAAGACAGCAACAGACCGAGCAGGACGGCGGGCCAACGCATGATCCAGGCCTACCATAGCCTGGCCGCGCCAGGGAAATCACTCAGCCCGAGGCAGCCAGCGTCAGATCGATGAAAGCGAAGCCGTCGCGTTCGACGCGGGCGCCGAGGACCACGTCGAGCCCGCCGTCCAGCATGGGCCCGTGAGTGACGAAGGTATGAAACTCGCCGTTTTCTCCGCAAGGGTCGACGTCCGCCGGGAGCTCGCGCAGCAGCTGGGCGTCCCAGCGGCGGCCGACCAGCGCCGGCGGTAGCTTCTTCGGGTCCACGCAGGTCAGCACCGCTTGCATGCCGGCGCTCAGCATGCGGTCGGCAAGCGCGGTCGTCGGAATGCCCCAGAGCGGAAACACAGGCCGCAACCCGGTATCCTTCATCCGAGCTTCACGATAGTCGCGGATGTCTTGCAGGAAGAGGTCGCCGAAGGCCACCACCTCGACCCGAGCAGCGAGCGCGCGCTCGACCAAGCCGCGCATTGCCACTTCGTACTCCTCGTTCGAGCACGGGCTCGGGATCTCGACTTCCCACAATGGCAAGCCGGTGCGAGCGGCTTGCGCACGCACGAGCTCACGTCGCACGGCGTGCATGGCGACGCGGTCGTGCAGGTGATTCATGGTCGTGAAGAGGCCGACCACGTCGAGCTCGCCCGCTTGCCGCAGCGCGTGCAGTGCGAAAGCGCTGTCTTTGCCGCTGCTCCAAGAAATCAGGGCGCGCGGTTTCAGCGCCACAGCTCGACTCCGGTGGCAACCAGTCGCACTTCCTCGGCGGTCCCGTCGGCGTTCTTCTTGGCAAAGCGGGCGCCTTCGCTCTCCATGTGATCGACGTGCGCCACCGACAGCGTCGCCAGCTCGACGGAAGCCTCGACGCGCGCTTGTGAGCCGGCCGCGTCGGTGGGCACGAAGAAACCGTAATCTTTGAAGGTCACGCGGCAGCCGGGAGCGTCGGGTGCGGCGTTGGTAGCCAGCTCCATCCAGCAGCCTTTGC
>DASQDA010000012.1:0-3935 GCA_035634435.1 Polyangiaceae bacterium | reverse complement strand
GGGGGGCGAATCGGGACGGGCTGGCTTACTGCAGCGCTTCAATCACTACCGCGGCGATCCGGGATACCTGCCGCAGTGGGTTGCGGCGGTGGAGGCAGTGAGCGCCGCCGACGTGCAGCGTGTGGTGCGCGAGCGCCTGTCCCCGAAGCAGCGGGTCGTCGTGGTAACGGAGCCTCAGGCTCCGGCCAGCGGGAGCAGCCGATGACCGCGCGCACGCGGGTGATGCTGGCGAGCCTAGCGCTGCTGGCAGGCTGTGGCGCGCGTCCGCCGGCAGCTCCCATTGCGCCGGCCAAGCTGCAAGCCGCCGCACCCGCGCCGCCCGACGGCGAGGCCTTCCGAGCGACACGCCCGAAGGCCTTGCCGGGCGCCGAGGTCACGTATCCCATCCCGAAGCTCTGGTCGCTCGACACGGGCCTGAGCGTGTACTTCGTCCGCCGTCCTTCGCGGGTCGTCAGTCTCGCGCTGGTGGTCCGACACGGCGCTTCTTCCGTACCGGCTGGTAAGAGTGGCCTGGCAGGGCTCACGTCACGGATGCTGACGGAGGGTACCCGCCGCAAGCCGTCGGCGGCGCTCGCCGAAGCCGTCGAATCGTTGGGAACGACTCTCGAAGCCGGCGCGGGTCGCGACGAATCGAGCGTCGGGCTCACGGTGCTCCCGGCGGATCTGAGCCGCGCGCTCGAATTGCTGGCGGAGGTGGTAACAACGCCTGCTTTCGCGCCAGCCGAGCTCGACCGAGTTCGCGCCGAGTGGCTCGACGGGCTGCGCGCCGAGCGACAGAACCCACAACGGCTTGCGGCATTGGCCGCGGTGCGCAAGCTCTACGGGCCGACGTTCGGTGCCCCGGTGAATGGTTCGCTGACAGATATCGAACGTTTGACCGTCGCCGACCTGCGCGCCTTTCACCAACGAGCGTACACGCCCGACAACGCCGCCCTGGTGGTGGTGGGTGATGTCGACGAGACGCTCTTGGAAAGCGACGCGAGACGCTTGTTCGCGCCGTTCGTGGGCAAGAGCGCCGTACCAGCGCCGGCGCCGGTCCAAGCGGACAATCCTACCAAAACGCGAGTCCTCTTGGTCGACCGTCCCGGCGCCGTGCAGAGTGCGATCGCCGCGGTTCAGACCTTCCCCAAGCGAAGCGAGCCAGGGCACGAGGCGCGCGAGCTCATGGGGCGCGCCCTGGGCGGCCTTTTCACGTCGCGCCTGAACACGAACTTGCGCGAAAAAAACGCTTTCACCTACGGCGCCGTTGCTCGCCCGGTGGCCACGCGCCACTTTGGTACATTGCTGGTCTCCACGAGTGTGCGCACCGACGTGACGTCGCGAGCCTTGGACGAGATTCGCAAGGAGCTGCGGCTGGCGCGCGATCCCAGCCTGGGCGCACCCTTCACCGCTGATGAGCTCGGGCGCGCACGTTCGGATCTGACGTTTGCGCTGGGCGCGACCCTGGAGCACCCGAGCCGCATCGCCGACGTGGTCGGCAGCGTCTTCGTGGAGGGACTGGCGCCGGACTACTACGCCCGTTATGCCAGCCTCGTCGCCGCGATTGGCGCACCCCAGGTCGCCGCAGAAGCTCGCGCCTTGCAACCCGAGCAGTTGTTGATCGTCGTCGTCGGTGACAAGGGCAAGGTCCAAGGAGAGCTCGAAAAGGCTGGCTACGTCGTCGAGCCGGCCCCTGCCGCCTTGCTCGACTGAGCGGCTTGCGCCGGTCGGCAAGCGGAGGACCTCGGAGCTCAATCGCGGCGGCGACGGCGCGGTTTTTCGATGGGTAGCTCTTCGAGCTTCACCTGCGGCGCCGGCGCCTCTTCCGCGGCCTCGCGCGGCGCCTGCAAGCGTGCGGCGCCAACTTGCTTGCTCAGCGGGAGAGCTCGCGAAGCAGCGCGGTTGACGAGCGTGCCCTCTCCGCTCTGTGGCGCCCGTGACAAGCTGAAGACGAGCCAGCCGCCGACCACCAGCGTCAGCAGTGCCAGCGCCCCACCGACGTACGGCTTCCAGTCCTTCACCCGCGGCTGCCCGCTCTTGCGCGCGAGGATCTTTCGCCTCGCCTCCTCCAGATCCGGGCGCCCGCTCAGAACCATGGTGGGCTCACCGCGATCGATGCGATAGCGTTGCAGCGGCCGCGAGCTGACCGGAGGCGGATCGGAGATCACGACGGAGCGCGCCTCCTCGCTCACGTACGCCCGCTTTTGAGGCGCGTGCGCCAGCTGCTCCTGGGCAATGATCGCCTCGTCGCCCAACTCCTCCAGCTCGTGAATCGGATCCGGACGGTCGCTGCGAGCAGCCTCAGCGTTGTTGGGGTGCCTGGCCACTGGGCAGTTTATAGCCGCACTGTGCGGCGCCTGCCAGGGTGTGACAGGCACCTACCGAAGCCCCGACCCGATTGCCGCGCTGGGAGCGCCAGCAAACGCCCCCGCCGTTCGAAGGCGCCAAAGATGGTACGCTGAAGCGCTTTGTGACCGCCCGAACCTCGATATTGCTCGTCGACGACGACGCCGTCAGTCGGCAGCTGCTGGCGCAGACCCTCGAGACGGCTGGCTACACGTGCACTGCCCTCGACCATCCTTCGCTCGCGTTCGAGGGGCTCGCGCGCGGCTCGTTCGCGCTGCTGCTGGTGGCGAGCACGCTTGCCGAGGGCGATCCTGAAAACCTGCTCGCGCAGGTTTGCTCGAGCGCGCCGGCGCGCGTGCGGGTGGTGCTCCTGTTGCCGGTCGGATGCGAAGCCGAGATTGCTCGTGGCTTCGCCCTCGGAGCCGACGATTGCCTGCGCAAGTCAGCCGCGCACGACGAGCTCTTGTGCCGGGTCGCAGCGCAGCTCCAGCTGCGCGATTGCGCCTTGCAGCTGGCGCAGCACCAAGCGGAGCAGCAAACGCTGCGCGACCTCACGGAGCAGCTCGCGTCCAGCGTGGACGTTCGCCACATTCTGCTCACAGTGGTGCAGCAGACTGCCGCGCTCGTGAGGGTGGACCGTTGCAGCATCGTGTTGTTCGGTGACGAGGGACAGATGGGCTACGTGCTTGCGAGCAGCGACGACGCTGGACTGACGGAGCTGCCCATCGACCTTGCAGCGTACCCCGAGATTGTCGAGGTGATGACCACTGGACGCACGCTCGCGATGGCCGACGCTACACAGCGCCCACTCATGTACGCGGCACTTACCCAGCAAGCCGCGCGCCAGTTCCAATCCCGGGTGGTGGTCCCTCTCGCGCACGACCATGGAGCGATAGGCGTGTTGTTCCTGCGCACGGTTGCTCCACGGGTTTTCTCGGACATGCAGCTGTCGCTGCTCGGCATCATCGCGAATGCCACGGCTATTGCGCTCCGCAACGCCCGCATCTTGCAGCGCTTGCGCACCGAGACCGAGCTGAGCACGACCGCTCGGGTCGAAGCCGAGCGACGCGTGCGGCTGTTCCGTCGGTACGCGGATTTCTTCGAGAGCGCGGCCGACGGCATGGTCGTCATCGATCGCTGTGGAAACGTGTTGTTCGCCAATCCACGCGCGCTGGAGATCACCGGATTCGCGCAGAGCGAGCTGCTCGGTGTGCCATTTCAATTGTTCCTGCACCCGACCGAGCACGAGCGAGCAGCCCAGGTCCTGCGCGGCTTCGACGCGGGCGTTTACCCGCGAGGGACGGATTTTTCGCTGCAGAGCCGCAGCGGGCGGCGCGTGGTGGTGAACGTCAGCTTCAGCGCCGTGTTGCACGAGGACAACGCCGTCTTGTTCAGCTTCCGAGACGTCACGTCCGAACGCCGCACGGCCGTCGAGCTCACCCAGACCAAGGAGTTCCTGGAGTGCGTGATTGACAGCTCCGTGGATGGCATCGTCTCGGCTGACCTGCGCGGCACCGTGTTGCTGCTCAACCGCGCGGCTGCCCGCATCTTTGGCTACGTGCCAGCCAACGTGATCGGCAAGATGAACGTCGACAAGCTCTACCCTCCCG
>DASQDA010000011.1:0-9366 GCA_035634435.1 Polyangiaceae bacterium | reverse complement strand
GACGCGCGCGCCATGACGGAGCGCCTGGTGCGGGCGCTGTCACTGCCCATCTTCAAGATCTGGGGCCACGCGCTCGGGCGCATTCTGAACCACCGCGATCCTATCGACTGCGACGTTCCCGCCGTGCTCGACGCCCTGGCGCAGTCGCGCGGCGCCATCGAGCTGAACGCCGCTCCCCATCGACTCGATCTACCACCGTCGTGGATCCCCGCGGCCCGAGCTCGCGGCATCCCCTTCGTGGTCTCCGTCGACGCCAATTCAACGGCCGGGCTCCACGTGATGCGCTACGGCGTGCCCCTGGCCTGGCGCGGCGGACTGCGCAAACGCGAGGTGCTCAACACGCAATCCGCTGAAGCCTTCGCCGCGCTCGTGCGCCCGGTGTGACGCCCCCGCGCCTGGACGTAACGCGCCTGCCGTGCGGCCCAGCCTACGCTGAAGGACGCCGAGCAGCCGCTCGTCGCGCCACGAGGAGACTGGGAAAATGGTAACCGATGCCGATGCGGTCGCTTCGCTACGCACACCTTCCCCTGTGGTCCTGGCAGCTCGGTTGCGCCGCCATCTTTGCTCTCGGTGTCGCGGCGGGCTGCATGCCCGCGAAGAGCCAGGGCGACGCAGCCGGGGCACCGCTAGCGAGCGCGGGGCGGAAGCCCATCCCACCGCCCCCCGGGGGCCGGATCACTCCCGTGGCGCGCTACGGACACCTCGTCGTACGCGGCGCGCAGCTCGCCACGGCCAACGGCGAGCCCGTCACGCTGCGCGGACAGGCGTTCGGCTGGGACAACTGGTGGCCGCAGTTCTACAATGCGGACGTCGTCCAATCCCTTCGCGACGACTGGTGCGTCGACGTCGTACGCCCCGCCATGGGCATTGAGCCAGCCGGAGCCTACCTTAGCAACCCCGCTGCCGCGAAGCAGCGCATCACCGCCGTCGTGGAAGCCGCGATCGACGCGGGCGTGTACGTCATCATCGACTGGCACGCCCATCAGCCGCATCGAGCTGAGGCCATCGCCTTCTTCACGGAGATGGCGCAGCGTTACGGAGACCACCCCCACGTGCTCTACGAGATTTTCAACGAGCCAGAGAAAGATCAGAGCTGGCAGCAGGTCAAGGACTACGCGACCGCAGTCATCAGCGCGATCCGAAAGCATGACCCGGACAACATCGTGATCGTAGGGTCGCCCGAGTGGGACCAACGCATCGATCTGGTCGCCGCCGACCCGCTCGCAGGTCAGAGCAACATCGCCTACTCCGTGCACTTTTATGCTGCGACGCACGGCCAGTGGCTCCGCGACCGCACGCAGGCCGCAATCGACGCGGGCATTCCCGTCTTCGTGACCGAGTCGAGCGGCGCGGAAGCGTCGGGCCAAGGCAGCAACGACTACGACGAGTGGCAGGCGTGGATCACCTTCATGGAGAAGAACCGCATTAGTTGGCTCAACTACTCGGTGTCGGACAAGGCCGGCGAGACGATCTCCGTTCTGAAGCCCGGTGCTCGCGCCTCGGGGGGTTGGAGCGACGCGGAGCTCACGGAATCAGGTCGCTACGTGCGCAAGCTGCTCAGAGCGCATTGCAAGTAGCTCTCGCCTGGCCGGGACGAAGCGCTCCGGCACGCCCTGCGGCGCCAGCGCGTCAAGCGGCTAGCCAGGTGAGGAGCAGTGCGACCGCGGCGGGCAGTCCTTGAACCAGCAGGATCGATCGCTTCACGGTGACGCCGCCGAACACTGCGGCCACCACGACGCACGACAGAAAGAAGAGCGTGATTTGACGGCCACTGACCCATTGAGGGTGCACGGCTCCCCAGATCAGGCCTGCCGCCAGGAAGCCGTTGTAGAGCCCCTGGTTCGCCGCCATGGCTTTCGTGGACGTGGCAAACTCCGGCGTGATAGCGAAGGCCTTCTGACTCGCCTTCGAGGTCCAGCGGAACATCTCGAGATATAGAATGTAGACGTGCTCGAGCGCCACGAGCAGCGACAGCGACTTGGCTATGGTTTCCATAAATGCTCCGTCGAATGCCCCCGCTCGTACCATGGTTCCGAGCGCGTCGCGTGAGCTCCGATGGGCGGGGCACATACACGCCAAGGGGCGGCCGTTGTAGAGTGGTCCCATGCGACACTGCGCGCGCTTTTCTCGACAGCTGACGCTCGTCGTGATGTCTCTGGGGCTGGTGCTGGGCTGCGCGCGACGACACGACGAACGTGCGACGGCTGATTCCGTGCTGCCCCGCGCGGCCGAGCAAGCCGAGAACACGCCTGCGGCCGCGCTGACGGCGGCCCGGGCCGGGAGCGGCGGCGAAGACGGCGGCGGTGTGGGCACGCACGCCGCTGAAGCCACGAACGCGGGCGCAGCCGGCGGCGCTGGAGCGGCGCTCGGCGCTCTGGACATCACGCTGGTAGCGGCGGATGGCAGCCCGCTTCCGCAGACAGAGGAACGGCCCAATGCCGACTCTGCGGCGTTCAAGCAGCACCTGGGCCTGCTGCTGGAGGCCATTGCTCGCGATGAGCCCCCGCGCGCGCTGGCCGCATTTTTCCCGCTCGTCGCCTACCAGCAGGTGAAAGCGATCGCGGACCCGGCGCGCGATTGGCGTGTGCGACTCGTTGCGGCGTTCGAACGTAACATCCACGAGTACCATCGCGCGCTTCCGCCGAACGTACGCAGCTTGCGCTTGCTCGGCGTCGATGTCCCCGAATCGAAGATTCGCTGGATGAAGCCCGGCTCGGAAGGCAACCGCGTCGGGTACTTTCGCGTGCTGCGCGCCCACCTACGCGCCCAAGACGAGCACGGAAAAGAACATGCGTTCGAGCTCACCTCGCTGATCTCCTGGCGCGGCGAGTGGTACGTCGTCCACTTGCACGGCTTCAAGTAAGCCCGCACTGCGCCTGCCGGACTAAAGGCGACCATAGCGTCGGAGCGAAGGGCGCACCCTTGGTCGCAGCTCCCAAGCTGCATCCAGCTTCCAGACCGAGGAAGCTTCGTCGCCATTCCATGCCCTTCGACGGCAAGCGCATGATCTCCGGCGGCTTCATGCGCCTCACGGACGACTGAGCCCGACAGGGCCTGCGCGCCTGCCCGCGCACACGCGAGCGCGGCAGGCGCTCGGCGTAGCTTCGGATCGCCACCCCTGGAAGCGATGGGTTGGGGGGCGCGATTGAACGGGCGCGCTGCCCGACCCAACGCCACACTGGGCAACGCTTCCCCCCGCTCAGAACCTCTGCAGCCGCGCCGCCCCGGCACACAGCAGCGCCGCTCCCCGACGGACGTCGAGCATCGCACCCGTTGCTCACGCGATTTTCGCGCGAATGCTCCGACGTCAAGCGTCGGACGAAAGTCCCGCGCCGTCCGGTTTTTCGAAGCGCGCGTGAGCGATGAGCCCTTCACTGATGAGCTTGTGCTCCCGCTCGTCTAGGCCAATGCTGCGCAAAACGTCCGCCATGCTGGCGTAGTCCCCGTAGTCGCTGCGAAACGCGCTTTCGAAAGGCTCGGACTCGAGCTCCGGGTGTGCTGAGACGAAGTGCATGTATTCGCGCTCTGCGTGGGCCTCGAAGTCGCGGTTCAGCTCGTAGCTCCGCGCGGGGCTCACCACGTACAAAAGCCAGCTCAGATGATAATAAACGAAGGCGAGCACCTGCGGCAGCGCGCGGTAGCGAAGCCAACCACCGTGCAGCCCGCGCCGCTCGATGTACTCCTGCAAAATCAGCAGGTGCCATTGTTCGTTGTCCTGCTCCTCTCGCGCCAGACGCACACGCTCATGAATGGAGCGGGCGAAGAGTGGGTCCGAGTGACAGTGCGTGATGGCCACGTACGCGATGTTCTCCCAGGCCTGATAGGGAACCCGCGCCACCACCTCGAGCACGCGGAACTTCAAAAAGGTGGGACGTCTTCCATACGCAAGGTCCATCAGCGCGAACAACAGCCGCGCCAAAAAGCCGAACCGCCGGGGGGCCACCGCCAGCGTTTCGGCTTGGGCCCTCAACAGCAGCTCGCTCGATCTCGTTTCGAACGCCATGACCGCATCCTTTCGAACAGCGAATCGCTCACCCAACGCTACCCCGCGGCTGGCGCGACGCTACTCCTACTCGTATCGCACAGCGCTCCGCGCCGATTTTTCGACGACGAGAGCGCGGTGCGGTACTCGCGGATAGCCTGGCTGACGCTGAGCGCTAAGGCTTGAAGCGGTAAACACCGCGCAGCCAGTCTTTGCCATCGCGCTTGGGGACGTTCGTCTGGAAGGCGACCACCTTGTTCGCCACCCCTTGGTCGCTTTCCGCGTCCGTGGCACGGATGATCCCCCAGAAGACGCCCGACTGGGACGGATCCCACGCGATGCCCTGGCCGCGAACGTTCACGGCGATGGTCTCCTCCACCTCGAGCACCGAGCCAGCTTCGGGGAAGCGGATCTTGTAGACCTCCGCATTGTCGTGACCCGTGATGTAGAGCCGACCGTCCGGGCCAAAGGAGCCGCCGGAGTTGCTCATCTGTCCGAACTTCGCGAGCAGGTCCGCCGGAAAGACCCAGCCCTCCACGACCTGCCAGTCTGCGTTGAATCGCACCAGCGTCGAGCTCCACTTGCCGAGCTGCGGCACCTGCGAATACGGGATGCTCGTGGCCGTGCCTTCGGGCGTCTGGCCCGTGCGGTCATAGTTCGCAAAGGTGCCGTACCAGGAGCCGTCGTGCAGATCGAGCCAGGTGAGCGAACCGAGCGCGATGCCGATGCTATGACTGCCGATGTGCTTCAGCGTCTGCGCGTCCCACACCTCGATGGAGCTCGTCAGCGGGAACACGCGATAGTTCGAGTGTGCGGCGTACAGCTTGCCGTTGATGACCACACCGCTGTCCAGATGGATGATCGGCCCCCCGCTGGGCCCTTCCCATTTGCCGACGAGCTTGCCGGCCTTCGTGTACTTGGCGATGGTTGCGTTATCGATCGCGTAGATGAAGTGCTTGTCAGCCGCGATGCCTTGATTGGCTTCGGGCGCATCGAACGTGACGCGCTGGGTGAATTGCGTCTGAGCGAAGAGCGGCGCCGCGAAGGCGACGACGGCCGCGACGGTGGAAGACAGAACCAGGGATTTGAGCTGCACGTGAACCTCCTGAATTGCTTTGCGCAAGAGCGCGGAAGCAACTCTAGAGAGCCCGGTCAGCGTTCGTGTGTCGGCGCCGTGGAATCCTCGTGACCCGCACAGGTGCCTGTGTCTTTGCGAGGCTCGAGGAGGGGATGGCGAGAAGCAAGCGCCTCGAGTAGGGTACGCCGCCCCGCGCGTTGCAGCGGCGCTTCGATAGGCAGGAGGGAAGCTTCAGATGGCGCTGTTGGAATGTGATCTGGTGCTGAAGGGGGGCGTCACGAGTGGCACGGTGTATCCGCGAGCGATTGCTGCGTTGGCGCAGCGGTATCGGCTGCGCAGTATCGGAGGGGCTTCGGCGGGCGCCATCGCGGCGGCCGCCGCCGCGGCGGCAGAGTGGCGACGGCAGATGAGCGCGGACGGCCGATCGGCTGCGGGCTTCGCCGGTCTGCGCACGTTGCCTGAAGAGCTGGGCGCACCCGGGGCCAAAAAGACCGGACCGGTGCTACTCGAGCTGTTTCAGCCGCAGCGGCCTCTGCGCGCTCTGTTTCGCTTTCTGCTCAGGTTCCTCGGCAACGAACCACGCCACGAGGCGGCGGCCACTCCACTGTTCGTGCTCAAGGTCGCCGGCTGGGCGCTGTACCACTTCCCGCTCGCGGCCCTGGTGGGAGGGGGCGTGGCGCTGGGCTTTGCTCTGCTCATCGGACTTGGCTCGGCGCCGTGGTGGTCCTGGCTGATTGCTCCTGGATTCGTGCTTAGTGTTTCCGCCACTGCGGCGTTGATCGGTGCGCTGCTGACGGCCTTGCGCCTTCCGACCAACGACTTCGGAATGTGCCGCGGCTTTGAACGCACCGGCGACAAGGAAGATCCCTGGCAGCTCACCTCCTGGCTCAGCGCGCTGCTGCAGCGGACCTCGGGGCTCGCCAGCGCGCGCCTGCTCACCTTTGGGCATCTCGCTCAGCGGAAGATCGATCTGCGCGTGGTCACCTCGAACCTTTCCTATGGGCATCCACAGCAGGTGCCCTTCCGTGCAGGGGAGCCCTGGCCCTTTTTCGAGAAGGCGGCCTGGGAAGCCTTGTTTCCGCGCGAGGTGATCGAGCACTTGATGGCTTACTCGCCGAGCCGAGCGCCGGGATCGGACGCGCGCTGCGACGCCGCCTACCTGGCCACGGTCGCCCGCCTTGCCGAGCGAGGATTGTTGCCGCTACCGGACACGGAACAGCTGCCGGTGATCATCGCCGTCCGACTCAGCTTGAGCTTTCCGCTCCTGCTCTCGGCCGTGCCGCTGTGGTTCGTGGACCCAGCCGAGAAGGCGAGCGAGCCCCGCAAGTGCTGGCTGTCTGACGGGGGCATCAGCTCGAATTTTCCGCTGCATTTTTTCGATAGCCCCATCCCCGGACGCCCGACCTTCGCCATCAACCTCGAGCAGCGATCGGACGTCGTGAAAGAGGATCGCGTTTTCCTCCCACCGGAGGCGGAGCCAATGGCGGCACGCTCCTGGACGGAGCTCGAGAATGCGTCGGGGCCCGGCGCGCTCGCCGGCTTTCTGCTGGCCATCTTCAATGTGATGCAGAACTGGCGCGACAACTCGCTGCTGCGTTTGCCGGGTTACGGCGACCGCGTGGTGACAGTCCGGCTAAAGCCTCGGGAAGGCGGCCTGAACCTCAAGATGTCTGGGCCACTCATTGGCGAGCTCGCCGACCACGGTGAGGCCGCGGCCGCCAAGCTGCAGCTGCACTTTCATCCGAGTCACGCGGCAGACCGCGCGCAGGCAGGTATCACCGCAAGCTGGGACAATCACCGCTGGGTGCGTCTGCGTTCTTGCCTGGCCGGCATCGACACCCTCGCGCGCGAGGGTGAGCTGGCCTGGAATCAGCCGAGCACCGTGCCCTATGACGCCCTGCTCGATCCAACGCGGACGCCGCAGTCCACGCTGAGCAGCTACGAGGAGACGACCGACGCACAGCGGGCCTTCGCGCTCGCGTGCCTCAGCGACATACGAGCTGTCATTCGACGCCACCAGAGCGCGTTCGAGCCGGAGCCGCTCCACGAGCACGGCCCGCGCGCCCCGTTGCGTTTTCGTCTGACCTCGGAGACGTGAGGGACGCCCGCTGCCCAGTCGGCTAGTCGGGGGCGGCAGTGCAGAAGCGCGTGGCGCGTGTCAGAAAGGAGGAATGGGCTTCGGTCGGCAACGAGCGCTTTGGGTTCTGAGCTTGGCCATAACGCTGATCCCGGGCTCGGCGGTGGCGTCGGAGACGGTCGGCGCTCGCGCCGCTGCGCCGCAGGGCCCCGGGCGCATCGTGCAAGTCCTGGACGACATCGAGGCCTCGCTGGTGGAGTCGCGTTACAGCCCGGTCACTCAGGTCAACCCCAAGACCGGCTTGTATCAGTTCGATTGCTCCGGGATGGCGTCCTGGGTACTGCGCAGAGCGGCGCCGGCGGCGTGGCAAAAGGTGCGCGAACGTTCGGCTACCGGACGCCTGGTTGCGCGCGACTTTTTCCGGACCATCGCGGCTGTCTCGCCCACCAAACCCTCGTGGTCCTGGCAGCGTGTGGAGCGGGTCGAAGAGGCCGCGCCCGGGGACGTCATCGCGTGGCTCAAGCCGCCGTGGCGCTCGGGCGTCACCGGGCATGTGGGCTTCGTCGTCGCGGCACCAACGCCCTCGCAGCGCGTGCCCGGCGGATTTCTGGTTCGCTTCGCCGATGCCTCTCGCTACCTGCACCAGGACGACTCCCGTGAAGGCTCCGGCCGCGACGGCTTCGGCCGCGGAACGATCCTGCTCATGGCGCATCCGGAAACCGGCGTTCCCGTCGGCTACGGGTGGTACGGCGATCTTTCGTCCCGCTTCGCCGAAACGGAAGTCGTCATCGGGCGCCCGCGTCGCTGACGCGACCGCGCAGGGCTCGGCCTCGTATGCCGGGCAAGGCTCACACAGTGAACGCCGCCGCAACGGCCGCGTAGCGGAATTCGAAGATCCGCGTGAGCAGGCGCCGAATCACGAGCGCGTGGGTCACGACCCCGAGCGGGCCGAGCGGGAGCTCGTAGTGGACGACGTCGCGCATCTCCGTGCCGCCTTCGACATCACGAAATTCGTGGAGATGGTGCCAGTAGCGGTAAGGGCCGCGCAGCTGCTCGTCCACGAAGCGTTCGTTTGGCTCCCAGACGCTGATCTCGGTGAGCCACTTCATCGGCAGCCCGCCGAGCGCGATGCGATACTCGATGTGCTGGCCGCGCTTCATGGCGATCGGCAGCTGCGACAGGATCTGGAACTTGAGAAACGGCGGCGTCAGGCGCTCCAGATTCTCTGCAGCCGAGAAGAACTCGAACACCCGAGCCCTGCTAGCGGGAATCACCTGAACGCGCTCCAAGCGGTGACGCTGTGCCATCGGTCTAGCATGGCGCCAATCGAGCCCCCGCGCGGCGAACGTATTCCACATCGGCGTATTTCTCGCCCCGGATTGTCTCGTTATCGGGGGGACACGTGTTTCAACGAAGCCCGCCTTGATCAATACCCGTGCCGAGGCGTCATTGCCGCGTGTCACGAGAGCGCGCTGCTCGACGATGCCGTGCCTTTCGAGATGCGACGCCAGCGCGCGCACGGCTTCCGTTGCGTAGCCCTGATTCCAGAACGGGAAAACACGATGTACCCTACATTGGTGGCGACGTTGCCCGTCTTGACGAGGTCGCCTGCGCCGGTCTCGGAGTCGCCGACCTCGGAGGCGCCGATCTGGGCATCGAGCTTGCCGACGTAGGCTCCGTCGCTCACGAGCTGGACTGCCCAATTGAGGTTGAGCTTCGCGTGTGCAGCGGGCACGCCGCTCGAAGCAGCGTCCCAGCGCTTCCGAAGGAGCTCACGGCTCGCGGGCGGTTGTGCAGAGATCCAACGGTAGAGACGCGGCTCCGACATGGGCTCGAAGAGCAGCTCTGCATGGGCGCCGAGTAGCGGTTCGATGAGCAACCGCTCCGAGCGGATCGCGCCGTTCAATTGACTAGCTCGCGTCACTGGCCCGCCCTCTCCTTCGACGGCGTCACGGTATAGGAGCTCGGGAGAGACATGAACCGAATTGTACACGGTGTCCGCAGCCAACGTCCCCGCTGATCGCGGCGAGCTGGCCGCGCGCGCCTGCTCGCGGAACGGCACAGCTCGTGAGCCCGACCCGAGTCCGCTCTCGGGTGAGCTGCGCTCGCCCCGTGCCAGACGACGTGGCAGCGTGCCGCCTTGCTCACGCGCTAGCGCGGGCAGCAAACAGCGCCTTCTACGGCAATCGGACCTCCCTCAGGCGGTCGCACGCTCGCGCTGGGCGGCGC
>DASQDA010000010.1:0-3559 GCA_035634435.1 Polyangiaceae bacterium | reverse complement strand
ACGGCACTATCGAGGCGTTGCTGGTCGTGCTCGACCCCGAGGCCGAGCTGCCCGTCCCTTCCAGATTGGGCCCCGCCACCGGCGCCTGACCGGGTGAGGCGTCATCCGAGCGGCAGCGTGTCTGCGCGCAGGAGCACCGGCTCGCGTCGCAGCCGCTGGACGTCGAAGTGAGCGAGCACCTCGCGGGCCGTGGCGCGCGAAGGCACTTCTAGCCCGGCGCTGCGTGCCGCCCACTCAACGATGCTGCGCGCATCCACCGCGCGTGCTCGCAGCTCCGCCAGGCTCAGGTCAGCCTCGCGTTTCGCCAAGCGCCGCCCGCTGGCGTCGAGAACGAGCGGCACGTGCAACCAGGTCGGCTCGTCGAGGCCAAGCGCACGTTGAAGCCAGCGCTGACGCGCCGTGCTGGCCAGCAGGTCGCTACCTCGGACCACTTCGGTTACCGCCTGCGCTGCATCGTCCACGACCGCGGCGAGCTGATAGGCGGGTGCGCCGTCGCGCCGCGCAATCAAGAAGTCCCCAACCTCCGCCTGCACGTCGAAGCTCTGGACGCCGAACAGGCGGTCCTCGAAGGTGACGAGCTCGGAAGGCACCCGCAAACGAATGCCCGGTGCACGGCCGCTGGCCCTCGCAGCGACCGCCACGCTGGGAAAGCGCCCGCGACAGGTGCCCGGGTAGCGCAGCTCGGTGTCGCCCTGGTGCGGAGCGCTCTGCGCCGTCCTCACGTCGCCCCGGGTACAGACACAAGGGTAGGCCAGCCCGAGCTCGAGCAGGCGTTGAACGGCGTCGTTCAGCCGTTCGATGCCCTGAGACTGCACCTTCACCGGCCCGTCCCAATCGAGTCCCAGCCATTCCAGATCGCGCAGGGCAGCGTCGCTATGCTCGCGGCTGGCGCGCGCGCCGTCCAGGTCCTCGATTCGCATCACCACGCGTCCACCGCTCGCCCGTGCGTGCCACCAAGCGATGAGGAACGTTCGCGCGTGGCCAAGGTGCAACAGGCCGCTCGGACTCGGCGCGAGACGCCCCCCCGCGCCCGAGTTAGTAGCCTGCGGGCCCTCAGTCACGGCAGGAACAGCTCGCCACTCGCGCCTGTGCCTCCCGCACGATCGACTCCGCGCGTGCACAGCGCGCGGCCGGGGGTTGTGCGTCGAGCCGGCAAACAGCGTCCTTGGCGCGCTGCAGCGAGCCGAAGGCTTTGCACGCGGTCACGCAGCGCTCCGCGCGATCGTCGCGGTTCTGGGCCTGCGCGGCCGCAGCTCTGGGCGCTTCGGCTGCCGTGGCGTCGGCACCCTTTTCAGCGCGGCCGACGCCCGCGCCACGGGACGCTTTGGCGGGCGGACTGCGAGGGGCCTCGCTCGGCTCGGACTTTGCTTCGGTGGCTGGTTCGGCGGAGGCCAACGCTCCATCGAGCTCGCGCAAAGCGGAGGCAAGCTCGGCCTCAGCGGCTTCCAAGCTTTCCGCGGACGCGGGCGGCGGCGCAGCGGGAGCGACCGCCGGAGCACCCTCGGTTGGAAGGGTGGAGGTGGGGAGCTCGGGCGCAGGGCGCTTTTCTTCTCCGGCACAGCCCGCCACCGTGAGACACCAGCCTGCGAACCAGATGAGCCAACGGCGAGTCATGGCTCTTTAGACGCTCGAGTCGGCAGGATAGCTCATCGTGGCCGCGAGCTGGCTCATCGAAAACGCTTCATCTGCCTCAGGGTACCGCGACGATGTAGGCCAGCCAACCCGGCTGGTTTGGGGCGCTGGCGCGCACCTTGTAGGCCTCGCGCTTCACATCCGTGCTGGTGTCCCAGAAGACCAGCACCTTGCGAAAGCCGGCCTCGTGCAGCAGCTCGCGCAGCTCGGGCAATGTCCAGTAGCGCCACTCATAGGTGAAGGCGCGCTCGAGCTTGGTACCGTCGTCGAAACGAAAATGGATGTAGTTCAGCACCCGATGGGTGATGGGATCGAACTCGTGCTGATCCCACACGTAGGTGAAGCCTCCGCGGATGCGGCGCGCCTCTTCCATTGGTTCTTGTGATTCCCAGCCACCGTAGGCGTCGAGAATGAACACGCCGTCGCGCCGCAGTCCGCTGCGCACGTGCTCGAAGTACCCGCGCATCTCGTCGCGGGTCTGGAAGACCCAGTAGCTGAAGTTGAAGGCGCCTACCACGTCCACCCGCTCCGCGACGGGCTCGCGGACGTCCTGGCAGTAGATCGTGATCCGCTCGGCCGCGTCGCCACTCGGGTCGATGTTGTGCTGCTTGCCCCAGGCCAAGACTTTCGGGTCGATGTCCACGCCGACCGCGCTGCGCAGCTCGTCGCTCTTGACCCAGGCGGCGGTGAGCAGGGCCGTGCCGCAGAAGTCTTCCCGCAGGCTCTTGGGAGTGCGCGCCCGCACGTGACGGAACATGCGCTCGACGAATGCGATCTCCGTGTCTGCGTCCTGCACCGACTTCTGATAGAGAATGTGCTTGTCCGCCGTCTTGGCAGTCAGCTTGGCGGCGCCCGCTCGACGGGTGGTGCGCTGCGTGGATTTCTTCGGCAATGGCACTTCCTTACACAGGCCACGGCAGGCCCGGCGGCTCGCGTTTTAAAGCAATTACTGCCGGCTCGTGACAGAAAAAAACCGCGCCAGCGCTCGCGGGCGCTTTTGGCGATCGTCCGCGGCTCAGCGGCGGCAGCGCACGGCTGCCGCCCAGGTGCGATAGTCGGCCGTGTAACTCAGGAGGCCACCGCCCTTGACGGCGGTCAGGGAAGCATCGGCAAAGGCCTTCGCATGGGCCACCACGCGGCCCGGTTGCAGACCATCGGGCGAAAGCTCAGTCAAGACCAGCTCCTGCGGCGCATGGGGATCGGCCGCAGAAGGACGCGCGTACAACACGGCGGTCGTGGAGCACAGCTGCGCGGAGGCCACCGGGGAGCTGTTGATACCATTCAAGAACGGCACGAAGCTCGCCGGCGCGTCCATGCGCGGCTCGGCTCCGAGCCGGACCTGCGCCAGGCCAAAGTGCGAGACGTCGCGTTCGATGGGCACGAGCGCCCAGGCTTCTCGCCCGACGCGCGCCGTGAAGACCTCCGTCGTAGGTTGCGCCGAAGCTCCGACCCAGGCCACCACGTCTGCACCCAGCGCCACTCGATTGCCTTTGCGCAACACGCGGCGCGCGTGGAGCGGCGTCATGCCGCTCCTGCCGTCCAGCGACACAGCCAACCACCCATCGCCTTGCTGAGACAATGCGACGCTACTGCTGCCGGAGCCCTCGGGCGTCAGATCGAAGCTGCCCACTCCCTCCAGCCACAGCTTGGCCTGCGGGATGCCCTCGGCGTTGGGGGCGGAAACGTAAGCGACGACAGCAGGGGTCGTGGATCCGCCGCCCGCGACCCGCGTTCCGGTACGTGCGTCGGGGCGGAGGATCTGTAGCTCACCCGTGCCGTCCCAGCGTCGCCGCACCAAGCGGCCGCGACTGACCCAGTAGGCGTGCTCGCCCACCACTGCGGGGCCGCGCGCATACGGCGCCAGCGCTCCGCGCGGAAGCTCGAGGTGCGCGATAGGTGTCGTGGCACGGCGGCTGCTCTGCGCCCA
>DASQDA010000009.1:0-4132 GCA_035634435.1 Polyangiaceae bacterium | reverse complement strand
GTCACGAGCTTCTCCGTGAGGATGTTCGCGCGAATCCACTCAACGAGCGCAGCATTGACGGTCTCGACGGGACGCCGCGCCGTGTTGGCGCACACCGATTCGCCGCGGGTCCGATGGTAGCTGCAGACGTACGCCTTGATGGTTTGCGTTACGATTCGGTGATTGATCACAGTGAGCGGGCCGCCACACTCCGAGCACCGGCAGATCCCGGAAAGAAGATGACGCGGCGACCTTCCTCCCGCCGGTCTCGCTGCTTGCTTCGCACTCAGAATGCGCGCTTGAACCTTGTTCCACGTCACCTCGTCGATGAGGCGCAATTGACCGGCTTCAACGTGCAGAATTTCTGGTCCTCCTCTCGCAAATGAGGGGAATGCGCTGGTTGCGGTCGAAATTCACTTCGGGCGCTGCGCCGCCGATAAGCACGCCTAGCGGGCAGAGCTTCTGCGGTTCCGCTCCTGCGGTGTTAGGCAACCAGACGAACTGGATGCAGCTTCCGTCGCTGGGCCCTCGACCCGTCAGTAACGCATAAAACCCCGTTGGGGAGTTGGGGAGGCCTTAAATCATGCTGTTTTGTGAGTTAGTGGCCCACCTCTGGCCCACCCTGGGTTGCCGCCGCTGGCCCACCCTGCAGCTCAGGCCGCGCCTCGACCAAGGGCACGAGGTCACCTAGGGCCAGCTCGGAGAACGTCCGAGCTGGCCGCTTGTACTTCGCGATCATCGCGCTCGAACGATGCCCGGTGCGGTCGGAGATCCGCGTTCACGACCTGCGCGGGGATTTGAACGCAAGCGCTCCTCGTAGAGCCGCAGGGGGCTCAGCAACGGGGCAACGTTTCAGGCTCGAGCTGCGCAGCCGGAGCGATGCGACGGTTTCGTCAGCTTGAGGCCGGAGCTGCACGGGGTGCTCGCGCCCAGCCGCTTTCCCCGAGCGCCTTTCGCGCTTCATGTGTATTCAGGACGGTCAATCCCCGTGCGGCCCAGTCGCGCATGGAATCGTCTGGTGAGCAGAGCTCGTCGATGAGCAGCGTCAGCGATTTCGGTGACCGCGCCTCGCCAATCAGCTCCAGCAGCCAGCAGCGCAGCCCGTGATCGCGCTCAGTGAGGAACTCCTGAATAAGCGCGTCGACATGTTCTGCTGCATGAGGCAGCAACGCGTGAAAGCCCGCTTCCTGGATGGAAGGATCGTGCTTGCGCATCATGGCGAGGCAGGCGGCGTATCCTGGAAAGCGTTCCTTCTTCGACATTGCTGAAGCGTTCCTTGGATTGCTAGTCGCTGACTTATGGCGCGCCAGCTTGTGACGATCAATGGGGGCGCAGCAGTTACCGGGACCAGCCAGGATCCGGTCACTACCGATGATCCGCGCGCTCGGAAAAACGTCGTTGCGCTTCGTAGTGCGAGTCAGATCTACTGGCGCACGGCAAGCGACGGTGGGCGCATCTTGCGTTATCGTGTTGGTGCTCGGAGTAAGCGAACGCGCTTCGGGTCGGCGATGACAAGAGCGCCCTGCGCGAGCTCGGGAATTACATCTGCGAGCGCGAGCAGCGCACGGTTGGCGCGCGCGGCAGGCGACCAGTCGTTAGGAAGGCGGAGCACGACGATGCCCGCGTGCGACCCGGGCGGAAAACGCAAGGTATTGGCGAAGTCCACGTCGCCTGAGATGAGAATCCGCTCCTCGGAACACGCGAGGGCGAACACGTTTTCATCGGGTGCACCGCGGAGACCGACATCTCGTACATCGGTCACATCGTGACCTGCGGTCTGTAACTCACGAGTGACCGCTCGAGGCAACGACTCGTCAACGAGGAAGGCAGCCACAAAGTCAGCCGGCGCTTGCGCGTAAGACCTCGTGCTCGGCCAGCCACGCTCCATAGCGAAGAGCCGCACGGATCTGCTCGGCGGTGAGGTCGTACTCGTCGCGGATGGCCTGCTCCGATAGCCCGGAGGCAAGCTGACCAAGGATTAAGGCGACGGGCGTACGCGTTCCGGCGATGACTGGCTTGCCGAATGCCACAGCAGCGTCGGCGGTGACTCCGGGGACGATCTCAGCGACCATGGGACCAGTGTAGCGCAGACGCGCGAACGTAGCCTCTGCGCGCAAACGTAGCTTTTTGCACGCCTGAAAACGGACGTGCGCTGTCGAGAGGCGGCCCCCGTCGTCCCGCAATTGCTTACATCCGCTCTCCCGACCCGTAGCCTCATGCGGACAGGTCCTCGGCGCCGGACCCTCGATGCCTCACACGCCGCACTCGCAAGTCGCGTCCCGATTCGCGGCAGGCAGGTCCCCCCCGCACCATCGAGACCTCCTCGTCCGCAGTTCCGGCACTTACGCGACCAGGCGCACGAGCATCTCGATACCCTTGTCGGCCACCGAGCCCGTCAGTAACGTATAAAATCCCGTTGGGGACGCCACAGAAATCGCGAGAAACGCGCGTCTTCAGACGAGCGCTCTCGCTGTCACTTCGCGCGCTCGAGAGCCTTCAGGTCCGCGACGTCTTGGTCACGGCCTGCGGCTCTCTTGTTCTTGAGCAACGCGGCCCGCCCGATCACCGGAATTGGGCGACCGTCGAGCTCGAAGTTTGCGCCGTCCGCGATTGCCTCGTCGAAGGTGATGCCGTCGGCGCGGTTCAAGATATTCATTCGAAGGGGCGGCACGCCCATCTGGAGCACGCCGTCGTACGCGGCGAAATCCGCTTCACCAACCTCGAACGCGGAAAGCGGGGCGCCGAACGCGGCGAGGGCGCGATAGACGCGCTTCGCGTTTTCGCCGTCCGCGCGCACGAGCACGTCCAGGTCTTTCGTCGCTCTGGGATGCCCGTGAAAGGCGACCGCGTGCCCGCCCAAGACTACGAAGTCCGCGCCTGCGTCGGACAACGCGAGCAGCAGATCTCGAAAGTCGTCCGGGAGCTCAACCATACGGGCGCCGAGGCACGAACTTGCAGGGGATCTGAGCGCGGGCGTACGTGGGTCGCGGCTGCGCTGCAAGGCTGTAGCTTGCCAAGGTCAAGCGGTAGACGAGGGAAATCGCTTCACTCCCAAAGACAGGGCTGAAATCAACCTCGGGCTCACCGAGGCGGCCCTTGTGAAGCGTCATCCGCTCGCGTCGCGCTTGCGCCCGTTTTTCCGCGTCCGTCATGAAGTCTCCACGTTGCGTGGAAAATAAACTTCGCACACAAAAGTAGCTTTGCCAGGCACAGTTTACGTCCGCGGCACGCCGCGCGGCAGAGCTGGCGCCATTCGGGCAGCGCTTCTTCCCCGCCGTTGGTGAGCCCCAGCGTCGAGGGAGAGCTATTCCGCGCGCCCTTACGCCACCAAGCACACGAGAAGAACGGCGTCTTCGCCGACCAGGGGCCCGTCAGCAACGTATCAAATCCCGTTGCGCGACGCCCCAACATGCTGCTTCGTCAGTTTGCGGCTCACCTCCGGCCCAGCTGGTGTGCTGCCGCTGGGCCACCCTGCAGCTCCGGCGGCGCCTCGACGAAGGGCAGGACGTCCCCTAGCACCAGCTCGGAGAACGTCTGATGGCGCTCGTCCTTCGCGATCGTGGCGCCCGCCGGATGACCGGTGCGGTCGGAGATCCGCCTGCACCAGCGGCCGTACGCCAGCGCGACGCTGACGAAGGCTCCGCGCCAAATCGTGAACCGCAAATCTGGCGTTGCGCGGTACTTCGCTTGTGGGTTGCCAGGGCCTCCAAGACGCCTCGCTGAGCGCCCACGGGCGTGGGTCAGCGGTCTTGTTCATGTTCGCGGCGCGGCGGACCCTGCTTGCAGTCGATCATCCGCCCGTCATGCACTCTTCGCTCTGCGACTGCACGCGTTCGAGGCACGTCCGCGCGCCGTTCTCAACACCGCAGCGGAAGCTCGAGCAGTTCTTGCGGAACAGACACTCGTCCCGGGCCGTCGTGCAGGCGAATTGGCTCGAACGACGCGACCCGCCGTCGCACCGGCACACGAACTCTCCGCCGAACCAGAACCGCGAGCTCCCGGTTTGCTCCGCGAACGAAGCGCCAGTCGTTGCGCACCGGTTCGCGGCGCCTTTCGATCGACGGAGCGCATGTGCCGAGCGAGGAGGCTCCTCGCCTTTCCGTGCACCTCCATGCGGACCCCTGCAAGTCAGCATGAAGGCACGACGATGCGA
>DASQDA010000008.1:0-6388 GCA_035634435.1 Polyangiaceae bacterium | reverse complement strand
GTGAAGGCAGTGATGAAGCTCGGCGTTGACGCGGTGATTGGTCATCACCCGCACGTCATTCAAGGCATCGGCTGGGTCGAAGGCAGACCGGCTCTCTATAGCCTTGGCAATCTGGTCTTTGGTCCGCGCCCGAAGCACCCTTGGACGCGCTTTGGCATGCTGGCCAAGCTTGCGATCGGCCCAGGCTCGACGCGCAGCCTGCGGGTCTGTCCTTACCGCATCGAGGGTCAAATGCCGGTACCGCTCAGCGCACGTAGCGACGCCGATGAGCGGGGCGCGTTTCTCGAGCACCTTCAGCAGACCTCGAGCTGGCTCGGGGGGTCCGTGCTGGGTGATGAGGACGAACAGGGTTGCACGCGCGTGTTGCCGCCTCTCGCGCCGGGCGCCGCACCGGTCAAGCCCTCGCTAGTCGCCTATACACCGGCGCACTGAAGCGCTCCGTGAGAGCGGGCGTGGCGCGCCCTCAGCCCCCCACGCGTGCCAGCCGGGCCATCACCTCGGCGCGAAAGCTCGCGACGAGCGCGTCAACATGCTCGGCTGGGTCGCCTTCACGCAACAAGCGAGTCAGGTCCATTGCCCAGACCAGGCCTGGCAGACGATCGACGTCGTGACTCTCCGAGAACGTCGCGTGGGCGCGGCGCCGGCCGATGGCGGCCAGGTCATAGCGCTTGCCGCCTTCGAGCTGCGAGTCGAAGACGCCGAGCAACGCCGACTGCAGATGCTCGCGCGAGCCCAGCGGCAGGGCGACCCGCTCGGCGGCAGGCAACCAGTCGAGATCGCCCCATACCTCGCAGCCGACGAGTCGCTGCGGAAGCGCATCGCTCGGTAGCCGGCGGCAAGCGGCGAGCACACGCAGGACCACGGCCACGTGCGTGTCGTGACGGTCACTCAGGCTGTGAGTGAACACCTGCTCGGGCCGCGTCGCGAGCAACACGCGTTCGAGATCGTCGACCACGGCGGCAGCGTTGCCCTTCACGGCTGCGCTCGGGTACCCGAGCTGGAGCTGCACCGAGTACTCGCCGATGTGCGCCGCCTTGTCCTGCTCGCGCCTGCGAACCTCTCGCATGGCGGCGGCGTCGAACGCAGCGTAGGCGCCTGCGCGCGGGCTGTTACCGCCGTCGGTGACGACCACGCCGCTGAACCAGCGATCAGCGCGAGCGAAGCACTCGAGAATCGCCGAGCTCGCCATCAGCTCGAGGTCGTCCTGGTGCGCCCCAATGCCCAGGTGGGTGGTGCGCGCCAGCGCCGCCTCGAGTGGCGCGCCGTCAGGGACGAAGTGGACCGCCTGCGGATGGCCGAGCTCGAGCACCATGCGGGCGCAGTGTACCTGCGCCTCAGACCACCTTGTCGAAATCCTCCTTGTGGAAGCCCTCGCCGCCCGCATAGCGCTCTTCCTGCTGCGAGGAGCCGAACTCTTCGCTGAAGTCCACCTCGGCGGCGTCGGCCTTGGCCGCGGCGGCTCTAGCGCCGCCCGCGCGGGGGTCGCCCGGTGCGCCTTGGCTGCTGGAGAAGAAGGCGTGCGCGGGCGCCGTGCCCAGGGCGGCGCTCGCCAGTGCGGCGAGCAAACCGCTGGTAGATGCGCCGGCGCCGAGCGCCCTCTCGAGCACACCGGGATCGCGGGCCTCGAGCCGCGTGCAGAGCTGGGCCAGGGAGGTGGGCTCGTCCGTCGGGTCCGATGACAGCGCGCCCGCCTGCTCGGCGGCGTGCGTCTGCAGGGCGGCCAGCGTCGCTCGCCGCTGCTCAGGGCCCAACCGCGAGAAGGCCTCCGCATGAGCCCGCTCGACAGCCTCAGTCGAGGCAGTTTGCACCATGGAGCGGTAGCGTCGAAGCGAGTCGTCGGAGCCGGCGCCGGGGGAGCGCTGCGGCGCCTCGTCGGCGGAAGGGGACTCAGAGGCGGCATCGCTTCGTTGCAGGTGGTCGCGCAGGCTCATCGGCGTTTCTCCCGGACCAGGGCTTCCTCGCCTGGTCCGCAACCTTGCTGAGCCAGAAGCATGCCAGCGGGGCCGAGGACGAGACCCGAGCGCAGCCTTAGGTGGGGAGGCGCGGTGTTGCGAGACCGAGGACCGCCTTGGGCTGCGCCAGGGCGCGCGCCCGCTGAGCAGCGCGCACGTGACAGAGGGCCCCGCCAGAGGCTCGAATAACGCTCGAGCTAAAGCTTGCTCAGGAACTGGTACTGGAGATCGGCGTAGCCGGGCAGGTGCTCGTGGGCGAAGTCGGGATAGACGACCTTGCTCTTGGGCGACACCAGTTTGTTGTAGGCGGCGAACTGCGTGGAGGGAGGGCAGTCGCGGTCCATGAGCGCCACCGCCATCAGCACCTCGGCGCGAACGCGCGGCGCCAGGAACTGCACGTCGATATAACCCAGGCGATTGAACCACTCTTCGGTGCGGGCGTGCCTGGGGTCGTGGCGACGGAAAAACGTGCGCAGCTCGGCGTAAGCGCCCTCGGTGAGATCCATCTCCCAGGCGCGACGGTAGTCGGTGAGAAATGGGTACATGGCGGAGGCTCGCCGCACGCGTGGCTCGAGCGCAGCGCACGCCAACGTGAGCCCTCCGCCTTGTGAGTTTCCAAAAGCGCCCACGCGCTCGGGGTCTACCTCCGGCAGCTCGAGCACGATGCGCGCCAGGCGTGCAGTGTCCAGAAAGATGTGCCGGAACAGCAGGTTGTCCGGGCTGTCATCGAGGCCGCGAATGATGTGCCCCTGATGCGTCGTACCGCACACGCCGCCCACGTCTTCACTCTCGCCGCCTTGGCCGCGGCAATCGAGCGCCGCTACCGAGAAACCCTGGCCCACCCAGGCCAGCTTGTCGGTCCAGTCGCCGCTCGAGCCCGTGTAGCCATGAAACGAGAGCACGGCGGGATGCGGCGCGGACGCGTGGCGCGGGCGCAAATACTTGGCATGCACGCGGGCCCCGCGCACACCTTGAAAGTACAGATCGAAGCACTCCGCGAAAGCCGTCTGGAATGCCGCAGGAACGAGCTCGAGGGCCACGGGGGTGTCGGCCAGCTCGGCGAGCGCACGCTCCCAGTATGCGTCGTGGTCCGTGGGGCGCGGATTGCGCCCGGCGTAGGTTTCGAGCTCCGCGAGCGGCAGATCAATGAGCGGCATTGGAGCTCGAACGATAATCCAGCTTCGACAGCGGTGCTCACCCCTGAGCTGGAGAAATTGAGGTCGGGCAGCGAGGGCCCTGGTGTAAGCTCGACGGCCGCCATGCCGCTCTACCTTGGACTCGACTCCAGTACGCAAAGCCTCTCTGCAATCGTGATCGACACGGACTCGGGCCAGGTGGTCGAAAACGAGTCGTTGCAGTTTGGCCGAGAGCTGCCGGAGTACGCTTCGCCGCACGGGTTTCTAATCACGGACGATCCCTCGGTGAAGCACAGCGACCCGCTGATGTGGGTGGCTGCGCTCGATACGCTACTGGCGCGGCTGGCCGCGCGGCGCAGCCTGGCGAGCATTGCGGGCATCAGCGGAGCCGGTCAGCAGCACGGCTCGGTGTACCTCAACACCCCGCTGTCCGACGTCCGCGCCTGGCGCAACGACGTGCCACTGCCGACCCAGGTCGCGCCGCTGCTCAGCCGTCGCACGTCGCCAATCTGGATGGACAGCTCGACCGCCGCCGAGTGCCAGGAGATCGCCGCAGCGGTCGGCGGCGATGCCAGGGTCGTCGCCATCAGTGGCTCGCGTGCCATCGAACGCTTCACGGGGCCGCAGATCCGCAAGTTCTTCAAGACCGAGCCCGAGGCGTACGCAGCCACCCGCGAGATCCACCTGGTCAGCAGCTTCATGGCGTCGCTGCTGGCGGGCAGCTCGGTGCCCATCGATTTCGGCGACGCAGCCGGCATGAACCTGTTCGACCTGGGCAGCCTGAAGTGGAGCGAGCCGCTGCTGAACGCCACCGCGCCCGATCTGGCGCGCAGGCTGCACCCGGCCGTCCCCAGCACCACGCGAGTCGGCAGCATCGCGCCTTACTTCGTGGAGCGCTACGGCTTCCGCGCCGGCACACCCATCATCGCCTTCACGGGTGACAATCCGAGCAGCCTGGTGGGCATGGGCGCCATCGAGCCGGGCACCGCCGTCGTGAGCCTGGGCACGAGCGACACGGTGTTCGCGGCGATGCGTGAGCCGCGCACGGACCCGCGAGGGTTCGGTCACGTGTTTGGTAATCCCGCCGGCGGCTACATGTGCCTCATCTGCTTCGCCAATGGCTCGCTGGCGCGCGAGCAGCTTGCCGGCCTCGTGAAGCTCGACTGGGCAGCGTTCGAGGCTGCCATCCTCGAGCAGACTGTCCCGGGCAATGGCGGCGCTCTGCTGCTGCCCTATTTCACGCCGGAGACCACACCCAAGTTGTTGCAGCCGCAGGTGCGGTTGTTCGGTGACGATGCATTCGTCTCGTTGCGTGACGGAGCGCGCGCCGCGCGAGCCATCGTCGAAGCCCAGGCGCTCGCCATGCAGCGCTATTCGGACTGGATCGGCGGCAGACCGACGACCATCTTGGCGACGGGCGGAGCCTCGCGGAACCGCGGCATCTTGCAGATAGTAGCGGACGTGTTCCAGGCCGAGGTGCGCACGCTCAAGGTGGGCAATTCGTCCGGGCTGGGCGCGGCGCTGCGAGCGGCGAACGCGGTGGGTGGCGTCGCCTGGAGCAGCCTGTTTTCGCAGTTCGCAGCGCCGGAACCAAGCGTGCGTATCCGGCCGACAGCGGGCAGTGAGCACAGCTATACGGCGCTCGCGCACAGCTTCGCGACGCACGTCGACGCGCTTTCTCCGTGTTGAGTGGCGCTGCGTTGCGTGGACAATTCCGAGCAAAGCGGCTAGGTGACGAGGCGATGACCGACGCAGCGCGCCGAGGCCGCGATCGTCCCTACAAGTACTACGATCTGATCCTCGGCGGCTTCGTGGCGCTCATCCTGTGCTCGAACCTGATTGGGCCCGGCAAAACCGTCGCGTTGCCCTTGCCGTTTCTGGACGAGCCGGTGAGCTTCGGCGCCGGCAACCTCTTCTTCCCTGTCTCGTACATCTTCGGCGACGTGTTGACGGAGGTCTACGGGTACGCACGCTCGCGCCGCGCCATCTGGGCGGGCTTCGCGGCCATGACGTTCGCGACGCTGATGACGGCCATCGTGCTGGGGCTACCCGCCGATCCATCCGAGCCGTTCAACGCGACGCTGCAGCCCGCGCTGGAGGTGGTGTTCGGAAGCACCTGGCGCATTGCGATCGCGTCCATCCTCGCGTTCTGGGCCGGCGACTTCGTCAACTCTTACGTGCTGGCGCGCATGAAGGTGAGAACGCAGGGCCGCTCGCTCTGGATGCGCACCATCGGCTCCACCGTTGTGGGGCAATTCGTGGACAGCCTTTTGTTTTACCCCATCGCCTTCGGCGGCATCTGGGTCACGCAAACCCTCCTCGCGGTGGTGGCTTTCAACTGGCTCTTCAAGGTCGCGATTGAGGTCGTGTTCACACCGCTGACCTACGCGGTCGTGCATCGGCTGAAGCAAGCCGAGGGCGAGGACTTCTACGATGTGGGAACCAACTTCACGCCTTTTTCCCTGGACCAAGAGTAAGCTGACGCCGTGGTCGTGACCATGCCACCTACGACACAGGACGAAGCGGACGCCCAAAGCGGCGCGTATCCGGACTGGATCTACCTGGAAAAGGCGGCGTTTCCGTGCTCGGTCGGAGTCTTCCAGTGGGAGCAAGATCGCGCGCAGCCGCTCGAAGAGCACATCGGGCTCAACTTGAACTTGGACGCGGCGGCGGGCGGCGATCTCGCCGCGTCGGTCGACTACGCGGCGTGTTGGGCGCAAGTGCAATTCATTGCGCAAACTCGGCGCTGGCGGCTTTTGGAGTCACTGGCCACCGCGCTGGCGCGGCACTTGTTGGCGCCCCCTGGCGCGACCGAACCGCGCGCTCAGGTGGAGAACGTCGTGGTGCGACTGCGCAAACCGGATGTGTTCGAGGGGCGTGCAGTGCCGTGTATTGAGATGCGGCGGAACCGCGCGTGGTGGTCCTCATTGAGCGGCGAGACGCGGCTGGAGGCGGGAACGCAGACACCCGCGGCGCTGAACGTGCTGCATGAGGCTGCGGACGCGGGTGCGTATCAAGTGGAGATTGCGAGTGGCGCGACGTGGACGCTGCCGGAATCGGGCGTTGCGCAGGTGCTGTGTGGGCAGGTGGAGACGGGGGAGAGCGTGGTGCGTCGGGGAGAGGTGATCGGGAAGGGCGGGTGTGTGCTGCACAATGCGGGGGAGAGTGCGACGCGGTTGTTGGTCGTGGTTGAAGGGTTGAATGCGGGGGCGGCAGTGGGTCGGTGAATCGAGCGGCGGCGTTGGCCTCCGTGATCTGCACCGACGCCGAGCTGCGGGCACGGCGCGTCGAGTACGCGGC
>DASQDA010000007.1:0-6139 GCA_035634435.1 Polyangiaceae bacterium | reverse complement strand
CGCGCGCGCAGGCGAAGCCGAGCACGCGGGGGGTGGGCAACCCCAGGTGAGCCGCCGGGCTTCAGAGCAGGGTGCCCCCCGATGCTTCGATGCGTTGACCGGTGATCCAGCGGCTTTCGGCTGCGAGCAGCATGGCAACGGCCGCTCCGATGTCGTCGGGCAGACCCACACGGCCGAGGGCGGCTTGAGCAGCCAGCGCGCGATTCATGTCGGGGTTGTCGCGCACGGCACCGCCGCCGAAATCAGTTTCGATCGGACCTGGCGCGAGCGTGTTGACAGAGATGCGGCGCACGCCGAGCTCCTTGGCCATGTAGCGCGTGAGCACTTCGACGCCGCCCTTCATGGCGGCATACGCGGCGAAACCCGGAAACGTGAAACGTGCAAGTCCGGTCGAGACGTTGAGGATGCCCCCGCCGTCGCTGAGCAAGGGTAACAGCCGCTGCGTCAGAAAAAAGGTGCCCTTGAGGTGAGTGTTCATCAGCTCGTCGAACTGTTCCTCCGTGGTTTCCGCGAACGAAGCGTGCACGCCGTTGCCCGCGTTGTTGACGAGATAGTCGAAGCTGTCGCGCTGCCACACGCGGGCGAGCTCCGCCTTGAGCAGCTCGGCGAAGCTTGCGAAGGTCTTGCTGCTGGCCACATCGAGCCGGAGAGCGACCACCTTGCGGCCCTTGGCCTGTATCTGGGCGGCAACCTCGCGCGCTTCCGCTTCGCCGGAGCGAAAGGTGAGCACGATGTCGGTGCTACGCTCCGCCAGGTGCAGGGCCATGCTCCTGCCTAAACCGCGGCTGGAGCCGGTGATGAGAGCGATACGCGTGGGCTGACCTTCGTTGGGGGGTGTCATGGGGTGTCCTCGTGATAGTTGAGTGCCATTGCGAGAGCAGAAGCTAGGCTGTACGCGGCGCTTGCGGAAGGCGCGCTGTTCCAACACACTGTTTCCGAAAGCGAAACAATCATGGATCTGGAAAACCTGCGCGCGTTCGTCAAAGTAGCGGAGCTCGGCAGCTTCACGCGCGCCGGCGCCCATCTCGGTCGTTCGAAGGCGAACGTCTCGCTGGCGGTGAAGGCCCTCGAAGCCGCGGTGGGTAGCCGTCTGTTACAGCGCACCACACGCGCCGTGCGGTTGACCGCCGATGGTGAGCAATTCTTGGTTCGAGCGCGCCGCCTCGTGCTCGACGCGGCCGAGCTCGAAAGCATGTTTCAAGCGCCGAGCACGCTGCGCGGCGCCGTGCGGCTCGATCTGCCGGTCACGTTCGCGCGCAACCTGATCATCCCGCGCTTGCCCGAGTTTCTCGCGCTGCACCCCGAGCTCGAAGTGCTGCTGAGCACCACCGACCGGCGCGTGGACGTGGTGCGCGAAGGTTTCGATTGCGTCCTGCGGATCGGAGCGCTCGCCGACTCGGGGCTGGTTGCGCGACGACTCGGTGTCTTGCCGATGGTGAACTGCGCAAGCCCGGCCTACCTGCACAAACACGGGACCCCACGCTCGCTGGGTGAGCTCGCACAGCACCGGATCGTTCATTACTCGCTGGCGTTTGGCGTCGACGCGCCCAGCTTCGAATACCGCGACGGGCAGCGCTACCGAGAGCTACCGATGGCGAGCGTGGTGACGGTCAACAGCGCCGACTCCTACCTCGCTGCGTGTATCGCGGGCTTGGGGATCATCCAGGCGCCGCGTACCGGCATGCTGCCGAGCCTGGCGTCGGGCGCCCTGGTGGAGGTGTTGCCGGGCTTCACTTGCCAGCCGATGCCCGTCTCCCTCGTGCACGCACATGGTCGCAACGTCCCCAAGCGCGTGCGCGCCGCCATGAGCTGGCTTTCGCAACTCATGGAGCCGCATCTGGAGTAGCGAGTGCGCGGCTGCTAGGTGTCGAAGTGATACGGGGTGCACGTTGCGCAAGCGCGCGTCCCGTACGCCTCGCAAAAGGCCGCCAGGTTGGGGTAGCCAGGGGCGGGCAGCACGTCGCGAAACTGCAGGTGTGTGTGCAAGCAGAAGAGCGTGACCACGAGGTAGCTCAGGTCGCGCCGGGGCACCGCGGCGAGCACGTTGGCGAGCTCGGCCTCCAGCCACGACAGGGTTCCGTGCAAGCTCTGTTGCAGCTTGAGCAGGTAGCGGTTGTCTGGGTTCTGGCCCGACCGTTGCGCCAGAATGAGAGTCACCTCGGCTGCCATGGCCTGCAACGTTAGCTCCTGGGCGTTGGCGAGCAGCGGCGCTTCGAGGTGCTCTGGCCAGACGATGGAGAGCTGGCGTGTGGAGCGCCGCGCCAGCTCTCGACAGCTGTTCAGTGAACCGAACCAGGTCCCGGTGGAAGTCCGGAGAATCGGGACTCGCAGCGCCGGATTCGCGGCGTATGCCGGTGAATCGGACGCAAGGAGGTCGGGCACGACCTGGAAGTCATGCTCGACCCCGAGCTCCGCCGCAAACATGCGAACCGTGCGCGTGAAGTGCGAGCTCGAGCGGCCAATGACGAGGAGGGGCCGCGACGGGTCTTCAGTGCTGGGCGAGCTGGGCTCCGACATGGTGAGCGTCGTGGTTTGGGAGGTGAGGTACCCCCGATTCCGTGGTGCGACACGAGGCCAGGGACCCTGCTACAGGTCAGAGGTAGAATGCACCCGGCCTTGGCTGAAGTCGAGCACCGCCCCTGGCCGCTTCCGAGCGGTGGTTGGACGTGGCGTCAGTCGTGGCACGACTTGCTGTTTGCGCATTGGCCGGTGCGCGCGGCCGAGCTTCGAGCTCTCGTGCCCCCGGAGCTGACGGTGCAGGAGCGGGAGGGTACCGCGTGGATTGGCGTGGTTCCATTCCGCATGAGCGGGGTGATGCGGCGACCGTTTCCCGACCTGCCCTGGGTGTCGGCGTTTCCCGAGCTCAACGTGCGCGTTTACGTCGAGCACGACGGCAGGCCGGGCGTTTGGTTCTTGAGTCTGGACGCGGCGAACGCGCTTGCGGTGTGGGCGGCGCGTCGGTTTTTCTACCTGCCGTACTACCGCGCTCGAATGACGCTGGCGGAGCACGGCGACACCATTCACTATACGTCGAAGCGAGCAGGAGCAGAGTTCCGTTCGACGTATCGCCCCACGTCGGCGGTCTACCAGACGCGTCCGGGCTCGCTCGACCATTGGCTGACGGAGCGATATTGCCTTTACGCGCGTTCGCCCGACGGTGGCATCCGGCGCAACGACGTTCATCACGCGCCTTGGCCGCTTCAATCCGCCGAGGCGAGCTTCGAGCGCAACACACTGCTCGACTTCCACGGCGTGCGCGTCGACCCAAAGCAAACGCCGCTCTTACACTTCGCGCGGCGCCTCGACGTCGTTGTCTGGGGCGGAGAACGCGTGACGTGACGTGGCGCTGGAAGTGTCAGGCTCGAGACTGCGCCCCGATCGTCGCAAGCCACGCATCTACGTCGCTCGGAGCTCGCAGTCGCACGAGTGGCCGTCCCGCGAGCTGTCGTGGCCACTCTCGCCGGGTAAAGTAATGTGTGCGTACGGCCCACGCGAAAAGCGCGTCAGTGCCCCAGAGCAAGCCGCTGAGTGTTTCGCGGTTGCCGTTCCAGAGCTCCTGTCCGGTCAACCAGCGTCGTGCGCTCCTGCGAGCGAGACGAGCGAGCTTGGTGCGGAGGGGCAGGTCCAGCCAGACGACGAGGTCGGCGCGATCGAGCACCAGTGGGCCGAGCTTGCTGTCGTAATTGCCATCGACTACCCAGCCGCGCTCGTCGTCCAGAGCCGCTAGCACGCGTGCGCTCAGCTCCTGGGCCGACGCGGCCGACCAGGCCGCACCATGATGCAGAGCGTCGAGCTCGATGTGCGGAAGCTCGAGCTGGCAGCTCAACGCGCGGGCCAGCGTCGACTTCCCCGCGCCGCTACTACCTTTGATCACCAGCCGACGAAACATGGCGTAGCCTCGGGCCCAGCGCATTCATCGTAGCTCGTGCCGTCCCGAGCGGCGCGGAAGATTGAGCAACTTCTATCAAGCTTCGCCGGGCGGTCACCAGTAGCCTCTGGACGTGCCAAGCGACGAGACGTCAACGACCGCAGCCGCTGAGGCGTACTGCGTCCGCTTTCGCAAGGTGCTCGCTCACATTGACGCGCACCTGGACGAGTCGCTTACGGTCGACCGTCTGAGCGGCATCGCGGCGTTTTCGAAGTATCACTTCCACCGCCAATTCGCCGAGCTCTTCGGGCTCGGCGTCTACAAGTACGTTCAGCTCGTCCGCCTGAGGCGCGCCGCGTACCAGCTGGCGTTTCGCGAGAACCTGCGCGTCATCGAGATCGCGCTGGGGAGTGGATACGAGAGCCACGAGGCGTTCTCCCGCGCGTTCAAGAAGACCGTAGGTCAGACGCCCACGGAGTTCCGCGACCAGCCAGAGTGGGAGGCTTGGCACGCGACCAATCATCAAGTGACGAAGGTGAGGATGAAATACATGATGCCGGATAAAAGCGAAACGTTGGTGAAGATCGTCGATTTTGCCGAGACGCGCGTTGCAGCCGTCGAGCACCGCGGGGACCCGCGTACGATCGGGGGCTCGGTGCGGCGGCTCATCGAGTGGCGCAAGCAAAACAATTTGCCGCCGCGCGTGAGCACGACCTTCAACATTCTTTACGACGATCCTGCCGTGACCGAGCCGGAAGCGTTCCGGCTGGATCTGTGCGCGGCGACGGACCTACCGGTGGCTGACAACGCGCTCGGCGTCGTGCCGAAAGTCATCCCGGGCGGGCGCTGCGCGGTTCTGCGGCACGTCGGTTCCGACGCTACTCTCGGCGTGAGCGTGCGTGAGCTCTACTCGAGCTGGTTGCCAACGAGCGGCGAGGAGCCCCGCGACTTCCCGCTTTTCGTCCAGCGCGTCCGCTTCTTTCCCGACGTGCCCGAGGCCGAAGCGATCACGGACATCTTCCTCCCGCTCACCTAGGCGGCAGCTGCCTGGGGCGCGAGGCGAGATAAGGCTGACGCGTTTCATGGGCAGAGCACGCGAGCTGGTACGCGGCCATGCCGCTCCACTGGCATTAACAGGCCAGCTCGCTCCGCCACGTGCGCGCGAGCGATACGCGCTCCCCTGTCGCACAGCTGTCCGTGCGAAGACTCCGCACCAGCGTGACTCGGTGCACCGGGGCAACCTGACCTATTTGAAGCGGCGCCTGCTGAGGGTATAAGCAGGTTGGGTTGTGTAACGGCCGTGTGTGTACGGCGGAGGGATCTTTACAAATGAAGAGACTGGCAGCACTCGTGTGTGCGGGATTTGCATTAACGACGCTCGGAACCGCGTGTTCGTCGTCCGCGCCCGCGGATGAAAGCATCGCGGACGAGGGCTCGCGGATTATCTACGGAGAAGATGATCGCCAAGAGCCGTTTTCCTATCCGGATCCAGCGTGGGCAGCGCGCGCGCTGGAGTTCTCGGTTGCCCTGATGTCGCCGGGCAGCATCGACGAGAGCGACCCTGATAACGTGCGTATCGCCGGACCCACCTGGATCGAGCGCGACAACGTGTGTTCGGATGAGCGCTTCGCCACGCAGCCTGCATTCGCGGACTGCAGCGGCACGTTGATCGACGAGGATCTGGTGCTGACGTCGGCTCACTGCATCAACACATGCCCCGGTGGGGCGCGCTTCGTCTTCGACTACGCAATGGCTCCGGGTGGAGGGCTCCAACGCATCACCAGCGACGACGTGTACGACTGCGTGGACATCGTCGCGTCCCAGCTGGATTGGCGAGGCGCCGACTACGCTGTGGTACGTCTCAACCGCCCCGTCGTGGGGCGAGAGCCCGCTCGGGTACGACTCTCCACGGAAGCGTTGCCGGTGGGCACCCCGCTCATCACGCACGGATTCCCACGGGGGTTGCCGCTCAAGCTTGCAGATGGCGCTGCCGTGAGGAGCAATGCGCCGGGGCTACCGTTCTTCGTCGCCAATCTGGACACCTTCGTCGGCAACTCGGGCGGAGGCGTGTTCGACCTGAACAGTCGTGAGCTCGTGGGAATCCTGGTGCGAGGCGGCGCCGACTTCGTGGAGGACGGCACGTGCCAGCGCCCCAACCGCTGCGCCGACGACGCTTGCCGTGGCGAAGACGTCACGTACGCCTTCCAGGCCGTCCGCCCCCTGTGCGAACGCACGGTGTCCGGCGTCTGCTCCTGCGGCGATAGTGCCTGC
>DASQDA010000006.1:0-3197 GCA_035634435.1 Polyangiaceae bacterium | reverse complement strand
CATCGATTACCGCGCTGCGAGTCGGCACTCGGGCGTCCCGAAGTTCACGCTGCGAAAGATGCTGCGGTTCTCGAGTGGCGCCATGCTGTCGTTCTCGGTCGTTCCGCTGCGCCTCGGGATTGGCCTCGGCTTCATCACGAGGGCGTTCGCCTTCGGGGAGCGTTGCTACATCTTGCTGGCCTACTTCGGCGAGCGAACCGTGCCCGGTTGGGCCTCGCTGATGACCGTGATGTCGCTCATGTTCGGCATCCTGTTCATTCTCCTCGGCATCATCGGCACTTATTTGGGGAAAATTTACGAAATTTTGAAAAACCGACCGCGTTTCGTGATCGGCGAGCAGGTTGGGTTCGCAGGCCTTGGCTCCGCGGCTCCCGGGCGCCTCGATCGCGAAAGCGTCAAATCGTGAGTTGGTTGGCATAGGCCGCTTGGCCGGCGCAGCGCGGGGCGCGCGAGAACAGCGTGGCGGCGACGGCGTAGACGGCACGTGCCGTGTCGGCCTATGCGGTAGCGCACGTGAGCGAGGGAGGGCAGAATGCGCCGCTCACCCTCGCGCCAGCCGGTCATGAAGCTCATCATCCAGATTCCGTGCTTCAACGAAGCAGAGACGCTGTCGATAGCGTTGTCCGAGCTGCCCAAGCACATCGAGGGCATCGACGTTATCGAGGTCCTAATCATCGATGACGGCAGCACCGATGCCACCATCGCCGTCGCCCGTCAGAATGGCGTGCACCACGTCGTTGGCTTCCGCAACAATCAGGGTCTGGCGCGCGCGTTCATGCTCGGCATTCAGTCGTGCCTCGAGCGGGGCGCCGACATCATCGTGAACACCGACGCGGACAATCAGTATTGTGCGCAGGACATCGGCAAGCTCGTGCAGCCCATCCTCGAAGGGCGAGCGGATCTGGTGGTGGGCGCACGGCCCATCGTCGAGATCGATCACTTCTCACCGATCAAAAAGCTCCTGCAGCGCTTCGGAAGCTGGGTCGTGCGCTGGGTGAGCGGCACGGAGGTGGCCGACGCGCCAAGCGGCTTCCGGGCCATCACCAAAGAAGCGGCGCTCGCGCTGAACGTGTTCAACGACTACACCTACACGCTCGAAACGATCATCCAGGCCGGGCAAAAGAACATGAGCGTGGTGAGCGTTCCCGTCCGGGTGAACGGCGACCTGCGCCCCTCACGTCTGGTGCGAAGCATCGCAAGCTACGTCAAACGCTCGATTTTGACGATCTTCCGCATCTTCATCGTCTATCAGCCCCTCAAGTTCTTTCTCACCATCGGGATCGTGCCGTTCCTCGTGGGCATGGCCCTTGGGGTCCGCTTCCTGGTGTTCTACATGACCGGCGATGGCGACGGTCACGTGCAGTCGCTCATCCTGGCCGCGGTGCTCATGCTGGCGGGCTTTCAAACCCTGCTGCTCGCGGTGCTGTCCGACCTGCTGAGCGTCAATCGCCGCCTGCTCGAAGACCTACAGCGGCACGAGCGAACGCGACTCCTGGGCCGCGAAGTAAAACCCACGCTGACCAGCCGAGACGACCTTCGTCCGACCCTCGGCGACCGCGACGACGTCCGGCTCTCCTCGCTCTCCAAGCACTAGAAGCGGGTGTGGGCGTGCGAAAAGTAGTTGCGAGCGCAACTAGTTCGGCGCGCTCAGATCCGTGTGCGCGCACAGCGGCGCTGCTGTACGTGCCCGACCCGCCGCTGACGTCAGTTTCCCCCGAAAACGCCTTCGCCTGTTGACCCCTCCGATGCTAGGGTCGGCCCTCTCGCACGAGTGGCGGAATTGGCAGACGCACCGGATTTAGGTTCCGGCGCCGCAAGGCGTGGGGGTTCAAGTCCCTCCTCGTGCACCGCAGGGCCCGCAGGGCCCGCAGGGCATGCGTCGCAGTCGGAGTGCCTTCGGCCTTCGCATCGGCTTCGCCTCGCCTCCGGCTCAAGTCCCCTCGTCGGTGTGCGGCGGTGGTCAGGGATCGTCGATGTCGGAGCGCCGTAGCAAACGGCTTCCCTCGAACACGGTCAGCACGCAGACGCCCGTCTCGTTTGCACGGTAGACAACGCGATAGGTTCGCAAGTACGTCTCGCGTATCTCGGCGCGTGCGAGCTCTGGGACGTCCTTCCGAGAAGGGGCGCCTCGCTCGCGTCCGCTCGATGAGTCGAACGATCTAGCGTTCCGCAGCTGCTCGGTTGTCGTCTGCGATACGCGCGAAGATTTCACGCAGGTCGGCTTCGGCGCGCCTCGACCTAGTTACTGCCACGCGATGGGCCCGAACTCCGTTTCGAGCGACTTCTTAAGATCTTGTGTCGACAGGACCCTGCCGGCATTAGCGTCGGCGAGACCGTCTTCGATCGCGGCCACGAAGCGCTTGTGCTCTCGTAGCAGAGCGAATTCTTGCGCGTCCACGAGCACCGCTGCAGGCTGCCCGTCCTGACCGACGACTACGCTTCGCCGGTCTCGTGGACGCGTTTGACGATCTCCGCCGCACGCTGAGAGAGCTCGGCCGTGGTCACGGGTGTCTTTTCGGTCAGGGTCTTCGCAGCTCGCGCCTGCTGTTCAGCGCGTCGGCGTTCCGCAGGGTCCACTCGCGCAGTATAGCCGTAAATGTAACAAAGCGGGCGCAGACGGGTCGTCCGCTCCCAAAGCAGCGCCTACTGAGTGCGTCGCAAAATCGTCGCCGACCTTCGGCGTGCAGACCCCCCGCGGGTGCGCAGTGTGGGGGCCGCCCTGCCCGAACTGTCCCGGAGTTCCGCTCGGTGGGTTGAGCACGGCGTCGTCGGGTGCGGTGGGCGTTGCGAGCCCCGTAGGGCGCGCGTGCACTCGGAGTGGCATCGTCCGAGCGCGCGCCTCCGTGGGTGGCTCAAGTCCCTCCTCGCGCACGGGTCATCGCGGAGCTCGGCGCTGTTCCGACCAAGGACGCGGTGCTCGCGATCAGCACCGGCGCGGGCTGCGGCGTCCGTGACGGCGACGACGATCAGCTGGCCAGCGGATCACGATAGACGTCAGCCACTGATAGCGAGCACGCGATCGCTGGCAGCTCGGCAGCACCGGACCGGGTCTCTCGGAGGGTCCAGCTGCCATCTTGGTTTCGAGCAAATACCTCCAGGCGCCGTTCTTCTTGAGAGATCAACACGTAACTCGCGAGACTTTCGATTCGGCGATAGTGCGCGAACTTCTCTTCACGATCGTACCGTTCAGTGGTGGG
>DASQDA010000005.1:0-18755 GCA_035634435.1 Polyangiaceae bacterium | reverse complement strand
CTGATCCTGCAGGAGGTCACGGTACTCGGAGAGTTCGCCCGTTACGCAGGAATCGAGGCCATCGAGATTCAGCCTGCCGGTGGTGATCGCAAGCCGCTCCGCGTCTACTACTTCGATAATCCGGGCGAGCGCGGCTACTATGACGGCGAGGGGCGCTCGCCCTACGATGGCGGGTGGCGCAAACCAATCAAAGACGCGCCCATGACCTCGCCCTACAACCTGAAGCGGAAGCATCCCATTCTGAAGAAGGTGATGCCACACCTGGGCATCGACTTCGGCGCGCCAACCGGCACGCCCGTGGGTGCCGCTTCCTCCGGAACCGTGACGTTTGCAAGCTTTCGCGGACCCACCGGAAATCTGGTGAAGATAGCGCATGCGGGCAACATCGAGACTGGCTACGCGCACTTGTCGCGCTTCGCGGAGGGCCTGAAGGTCGGCGACCGCGTCAAGCGCCTGCAGGTGATTGGGTATGTTGGCTCGACGGGGCGCTCCACCGGTCCTCACCTGCACTTCAGCGCGACGCGCAACCGCGAGTTCATCGACCCGGCGACCCTGAACATGGACGCCATGCGCACGCTGTCGAAGACGAGCCGCGAAACCTTCTTGCTCGTCAAGGCGAAGTACGACGCTGCGCTCGACGCCATCGCCTTGCCGCAAGCCTTGCCGCCCCAGCCGAGTGAGCCGGCGGAAGCGGTGACCGCAACTACGGGGGCAGCGCCTACGAAGGCCGCGGACGAGGAGCTGCAGGTGGCCGAGGACGAGGGCGAGCAAGAGATGGATGGAGGCTCGCCGACGGCCGCGGTTCCCGTGGCGCCGCCCGCGGCAGCACAGCCGGGCAGCAAGGCTGCAGGTAGCGCTGTCTACCTCACCGACAAAGAGCTGCTCGAGCTACAGGGCGCCAGCGACGAGGGCGAAGTGATGGAGTGATGCGCCGCCCGCGCCAAGCGCGCGCGTGCTCGCTTCAATCGAGACAGACACCGGAGCAATGCTCCGACACGCAGATGCGGCCGAGGCGCTCACAACAGATTTGCTCATCGCTGCAACCCAGGTGATTGCTCGCGCAGGGCTCGGAGCACCCGGTTGGCACCAATGGCGACTCCGGAACCGTCAAGCAAAACGCGCCGGTAGCACGCGCCCCGCAGCACGTGTGCCCGGAGCCACAGTCGGAATCCGTATCACAGTGCTTCGTACAATGGCCGATGTGGGTCGACTCCGGCGTCTCGTCGGAGCGCGGCCACCGATCATCCAGTACGCGGGCTGTGCAGAAGGTGCCTACCCCGCAGGATGCAATCTCCAGTCCCCTGGAACAACCCGCACCGATACGCTTCTCGTTCGTGTCTGTCGTGAACGAGTCGCGCTCGCAGGCGATCGCGCTTGAAGAGCCGCCCACGCCGGAAGCCCCGCCCATCGCCGGAGCGCCCCCTGCGCCGGACTGGGTTGCTCCCGCCGCATCGCCGGAGCCCGAACCACCAGAAGTGATTCCCCCTTGCGCCGTTGAGCCACCTACTGCGTCGCTCCCGCCGTGAGACTGACCGCAGCCCGCGATAATCAGCAGCACTCCCGAGAACACCTTCGCGTTGAACATCTTGCCTCACATCCTAGCGGCGCCTGGCGCCGTTGCAGCACAGCTAGCCCGCGCTTCGCACATGCCTGATCGCAGGCAGAGACGGCGCCAAAACGCTTCCATGCCCCGCCACCGAAGTCGCCCATCCGCTTCGCGGTCACGCTCAGGGGATCGCAGCGTTGACGTACACATCCGCAGCCGCGTCTCGAGTGAACACGATACCATCAGCTCGATGATCCGCATCCACGTCGCCAAGGAAGGGCTCCTCCCCCGCCGAGACGACGAGACTGTGCCACAACGAGCTCGCTGCGAACGAGCTACCCGTCGACAATGCGACGTAAACGTCGTTGTTCCAAAGCACGAACGTGACGATGTCATCTCTACCGTCACCGTTCACGTCGGCTACCCTGAGCACTTCACCTGCCCAGCCAAAGCTATCGTGCCACTTCGTAGCGGTCCCAAACGAAGAGCCGTTCGAGAGAGACACCATCGCGTCGTGCGTCGTTCCCAACGTGAATGAAACGATGTCGTCGTAGCCGTCAGCATTGAAGTCGCCGACAAGCGGCACTTCCGAGCCGGGCGAGAAGCTACCATGCCAGACTCCAGCACTGCCGAACGAGGAGCCGCTAGACAGCTGAACGAGAACGTCGTTGGTGCTGCCCTTTGTGAAGATGGCGATGTCGTCCTTACGATCGCCGTTGAAGTCGCCCGCATGAAACACCTCGCCGGCCAAGATGTGCCCGTTCCAATTCGAGGAAGCGCTAAACGTGCTGCCAGTAGAAGTCGCGACGTACACGGTACCCGAGCTGTTCATCGTGGCTGTGATGATGTCGTCGAGACCATCCCCGTTGAAATCACCCACGTTCAACTGCTCGCCGGCTAGGCCGAAAAAATCATGCCACTTACCGGTTGGTGTGAATGCAGAGGACCCGTTCGAAAGAGCCACCCACACGTCAGCGCTAGATCCTAAAAGGAACGTGACGATGTCGGTTCGCGCGTCTCCATTGAAGTCTCCCACAAGGGGTGTCTCAGTGCTGTCGACGAAAAAGTCGTGCCACTTAGTTCCGGCCGCGAACCTGGTCGCGGGATCGCGCTCTGTGCACATCGAAGCGATCACGCTGTCGTGCGAAGCGCTGACGGGCATGGTCGTGCCGGTGGCCGCGCCTGCAATAGTGCACCAGCCGGAAAGGTCTTCGAGGCGGGGGAACCGCCGGCCGCTTGCTTTGTTGTGACACCCCGCGTTCGAGCAACCCGACCCTGCTGCCATCAACTCGCTGCCGGGCGCCGCGTTCTGTGGCCATGCAGCTGTAATAAGTGGACGTACCCAATTTTGGGCCACGGTGTTGGGTGCCAATCCCAACGCGGTCGCGGGATGTATGATGAACGAGTTTTCGCCCGCGTGGCAGTCGGTACACACGCCTTGACCGTTAGGCCTTAAGTCGGCGCCACCAACGAAATAGTCTCCGGGGACCGCGAGGTTGGTGGCGCTCGTCGGGATTTGGCCTTGTGGCCGCTTCGAATCCCAGAAGCAGGATCGGCTGGAGCTCACTCCCTGACAGATAATGCCGACGACACTGTAGTTGGTCGCGCTACTAGTATCTCGACGCGGCAGCGCAATGCAAACACCCGCGGGTGACGCGCTCGTGAACGTGTACACCTCGGCGTACATCGTTGGCTGAAGGAGGTTCTGGCTGGGGCCAACCAGATCTCCTTGGCGAACCCAACTCGAAGAGCGCCAAGCAGGCGGGTTCGGAACACCCGCGGCCGCGCACGCCGTGGCATACGCCGCGCCTGCAGCCTCGGACACGATCGCGAATGACTGAGACGACACACTCGACTCATCAGACTGTCGCGATCTCTTGGCGGAAATCTCGTGTTTGAGGAACAAGCTCATCTGCTTGAGCACCGCCGCATGCCCGTCCGGTACGGTGTCTACTAGCCACTCAAGGACCGCGGCATCCGACGTGAGCTGCGCAAGGTCTACCGGACCTTGCGGCTCAACACCCTGGAGCGCCTCCGATGCGGCGGCCTCTGGAACCTCGCGCTCAAGCCGCGCTCTTTCCTCCGGCGTTGCCTGGGATGCCAAGGTACGGACGAGGTGACTCTGAGCTTCGCGCATAATCTCGGGGGACGGCTGCTTCGTCGTGCCATCGGAGTACACGATGACGCCATGTCCCACACCGACCGGCGCCGCTGCGCTCAGCACGTGCGAGACGGTAGCGCTCGAGGATGACTCCTCGCCAACATCAACCATTCCTTCATCAGAGCAACCAGTGATTCCTACTGTCGCGCCTACTAAGGTTGCCCCGCCCAGAATAAACGCTGGAATCGACTGCTTGCACGCTACACGTTCCATCCCCAACTCGCTTTCTCGCGATCAATCGCCGGGCACCGTATCACACTCGAGGCTGCACAGATCAAGCATGCGCGCGAGACATCTCGAATATACTGTTTGCACATCGGTTAGATTAGACAGGCGGGAACCGCCACCAGCACAACTAAGGCTTACAGGCGAGAGCTGCCGCAAAGAACTAGGGGGAGATGTGAGCAGAGTGCGTCCATGCCGGCGATTCCTCGTAACCGCTGGTGTGCAGTAGGGCGAGAGTTGGGACGGCTTCAAGCCGAAACATGACAATCTCGCGACGCGCGCTCCAGCATGTTGATTGCGCATCAGGAGGTTCGGAGCTGTGGCTCGATCAGGCTCCCGCGCCTCCGAGCCGTCTGGATCGTGAACACGAACGTACTGCCACTCGGCACGCCGTCTTCGACCCACGCCTTACCGCCGTGGGCCTCGGCTATGTGCTTGACCAGAGCTAGCCCGATGCCGCTCCCGCGTACCTGCTTGCCCACCGCGCTCTTGCCGCGCACGAAGCGCTCGAAAATGCGCCGCCGATCCTCGGCAGGGATGCCTGCGCCGTGATCGGCGACGCGCACCTCCAGACCAGCTGCGCCGGCTCGCACCGCGACGCCAACGCGCTCACCGTCTGGAGCGTACTTCAGCGCGTTGTCCACCAGGTTAATCACGGCGATTTCGATCGCGCGCTCGTCCATGGACGAGCGCGGGAGGTCGCTCTCGAGCTCCAGCTCGAGCTCGATGCCCTCGCGCTCCGCCCGAACACGGCATGCCTCGACGGCGCGCCCGACGACCTCACCCAGGTTGCACTCGGAAAACTCGTAAGCGGCCTTGCCACGCTCGACCTTGGCGAAGTCGAGCACGTTCTCGATCAAAGCGCCCAGCCGCTCGCTCTCCGACACGATGATCTGCAGGTACTGCTTGCGCTTGTCCTCGGTGTCGGCGCGCCCCGACTGCAAGAGCTCACCAAACATCCGCACCAGGGCCAGCGGAGTCTTGAGCTCGTTCGAGACGTTCGCGACGAAGTCGCTCTCCAGAGTCGACAGCTTGCGTACGCGCGCAACCGCCAACAAGATGACCAGGATCCCGGCGATGACGACCACGCCTGACAGCCCCACGAGCACCACCTCGAAGAGTCGCCGCCGCGCCACCGCAGCCGCGAGCTCCTCGGCGGAGGTCATGGTGACGTTTAGCGTCCACTTGTAGAGGGTCGTCTCGAACTGGCGACCAAGCGTCAGCCCGCCGCGACTCAGCGGCGGGCCGAAGACGATGCGTCCCTCGCCATCCACCACGTTGACGCGGCTCTGTTGCACGTCCGTGTAGAGCTCCGTGAAGAGATCGTGCACGATGCGTGGCACGTCGTGCCATACGACGGTGAGGTAGCGTCGGCCTCCCTGCACGGTGACCCAGTAACTGACGAGGTAGCTCTGGTCGCGGTAGGTCTGATGGAGATGGCGGAGCTCGCTTTGCGGTGCGTCGTCGAGCTTCATGTCGGTCAGCATCGCGTGCACCAGGAGTCGGCGAAATCGCTCGTTCTCCGGTCCTGGAGCGCGCGACGCGACCGCCACCACGGCTCTGTCGGGCGCCTCCAGATCGACGAGCAGCACCGCGCGCACCGTGGGCGTCTGAATGGCCGCGGACTCCAGCCACTTGGCGCCGAACTTCTCGCGGTCGGCGACGCTGATGACGGAGCGTACGGCGTTGTCCTGCTCGATGATGCGCTTGTCGAGCCGGTCGGCCTTCTCGTTGGCCAGCAGCAGGGTGGCCTCGACCACGGACTGCTCACGCAAGCGCTCGAGCTGAAAGCTGGAGCGGAACATGACGCCCGTGAGCACCAACACCCCGATCACGATCGCGGGCAGCAGCAGGAAGGTGAGCAAGCGCTCGCGCCGCGATCGGTCCTGCATGCGGGCCCACAATAGCTCAGGCGCCCGCGGTTCGCCGCGCCGCCGTTTCGGCAAAGCAACGCTTCAGTGTCCGAGCACGACGTCTTCGTCGAGGACCACCGGGCGGCTGGCGACGAAATCGGCGAATTGCTTGCAGATGTAGTCGAAAGCGTTGATCTCGGTCTGGTGAAAGGGCGCCCCACCAAGCGGATTCGCTAGCTCGATGGACCCGAGATAGCGGCCGCCCTGGCGTACGGAGCCGGAAAGCACCTGCGTCACGGGCACCGTCACGTGCGACCAGCGACCTTGCAGGTAACGTGGGTCGCCTTGGGCCGATCGCGCCCTGGCGCCGTCCGCGCGCATAATCTCGCGGGTCAGCGGATCCTTGTCGGGGGTGCGGTGCATCAACGCGCGCTCGGCACCAGCGCCGCGAGCTCGAACCACGACGAAGCAGCGCGTGTTGATGTCGAACACCTGTATGAAGCTCACCTCGCTGGGCAGCACTTCCGCCAGCACGCCTTGCAGGAAGTCCGAGCCAATAGCGATGTCGCGTGCGAAGTGCAGCTCGTGCATCAGCTCGAAGAGCTCACCAATCAGGTCCTCACCGGCGCGGCGCCGCGCGATGGCAATTCGAGGTCGCGACGCGCGTTCCACGTCCGGCACCGAGGGCGGCCGCACTGCCGGAGCTGCGGCAACGTTCGACAGCTCGCTGGCTTTGGGCGGCTGTGCACCCGCGGCTTCAGGCGAAAGAGCATCGAGCACGGGGGCTCCGAGCAGGGGATCGGCGGCAGGCGTCGCTGGCTGAGCGTCGCGTGCGGCCGCTGCCGTCTCGGCGATCTCCACGACGATGTCACCCTCGGCACCCGGTAGGGCGGCGGGCGGCTGAAAAGGTGTGTCGTTCAGCGCCCCAGTCGCGGGGACAGCGGTGGACGCGGCGACGAGGGGCGTCGTGACACCTGGTGCTGCGGGGGTCGTCGCGGACACCGCCTCGCCCGCGTCTGGGGCAGCCGCCGTGCCGGCCTGCGCCTCCTCGTGGACCGTCACGACGATCGCGGCTTCGGAGCTCGTCGCGGCCCGCGGGGGCGCGTCTGCTGCAAGCGGCGAAGTGGGAGCCGGGGGCGGAAGCGGTACCGGCGCGTCCGCGGCGCTGAGCTCTTCTCCGCTGGTGGTGCTCGCGAGCTCCTCGGCAGCGGCGTGCCGCGGCGGCAGGCTTGCGCTGACGGGAGGCATCGACTCACCAAACGCGGGGAACCCAAGCACCGCCTCACCTCTCCAGTCCTTCCAGGCGAGGGTGCCGAGTGGCGGCCGCAGCGGCCGCTGCTCGAAGGAATGGTCGAAAACCGCGAGCTGGATCAACTGTCCAGGGGGGCTGTGCGAAAGCTCTTCTTGCGTTGCTTGCAGCCGCTCGCGCAGCAAGCCTTCGACCTGCTCGCGCGAGCTCCCGCTCGCCACCTCGTAGGCTGCCTCGCGATAAGTGATGGGCGCGTCGGCGGTCGGCGGCTGCAAGCGCGTGCGGAACTCGCGAAACGGCAGCAACGCTGGCCGGGCAGCGACAACCCCAGGGCCACCCACTCGGAGGTTGCTGGCCGACACGGGCTCTCGGGGCGCGCTCTTCACGTCCGCTCGGGGCGAGTTAGCCGCCGGCGTTCCTTGGCGTCCGTCCGAGCTGCCGTTGAGTGCGGAATCGACGCTCGGCGCACTGCTCACAGGACGCGGCGCCGGGTGCGCGCCAGCGTCGCGCGCCCGCGTGTCGGCCAACTCCAGGCGCGCCTTGACCACCGTCTTCTTGGCGGCGCCAAGCGGGCCCTCGGCGGCAGGCGCAGGCCGCGACGTCAGTGGCCTCGGCGGGGCCGCGCGTTCCGCAGCCGCCTCCGCCGAAGCCCTGACGGCTGGGGCGGTGGACGCCTCGTCCGTGGCGGTCGCGACGGGAGCACTGGCGGCTGCTTCCGCTCCGCTGAGCGCCTGCACGTCCGCCGCGCGTTTGGCCACTCGCGGCCGCTTTACCGCGGCGGCCGCCACGTGCTCAGCGGCGGCGGCCGGGGTGACGTGCTCAGTAGCAACGGATGGCGCGTGCTCAGCACCAGGCGGTGGTACGACGTGCTCGAAAGGGGACGCGACCGTCGTTGTCGGCGCCGGTATTACGCCTGCGGTCGCTTGTGCCTGCGGACCTCCGAGCAGCGGTGCGTCAGCAGGAGCCTGGTTTACCAGATAGCGGATCTTCTGGATGGGATCGACCGCGCGGTAGCCCTGGTCCAGGAGCTCGATCGAGAACTTCGAGAGCGGACCCGTGTCACCCCGCAGCTTGCGTGCATCCTGCAAGGCCGCTTGCCACGCCTTGGCTTCAAGGCAGTACCGTTCCACCGGCGCGGGGTCGCCAACACGGGAGACTTCAACGAACCAACGCATCTATCTGGTGCTCGTGCTCGGTGCTCAAAGCAAAGCGTGTGTGCTAGTAGAGCGCTGATCTTGCGATCGGGCAAGGGTTAGACCGCCTCCCAGCAGCGCTCGCTCACAGTTGGCACTTTCGGCCTGCGAGCTGCCTGACGTTGCCCCGAACGGGTACTGCTTTCAACTCCACCGGGTCAGCCCGCAGGACGGACCGACTCCCCCCCGCGCGAGCGCGCGGTAGGTGAACCGAAGCTGAAAAGCGGCGTTGGCGCTAAAGCGAGACGGTGTAGGTGGGTTCGATGCTAGACCCGCGCTTCGATGGCGGACGCCTTCCGGCCAGCACGAGCAACTTGGTGGAAACGCGCTGAGCCCTACTTCTACGGACTAACGGCCGGCGTCGTCACCCTTTGGGTTGCGACGAGCTTCTACGCGTCCCTGCGACTTCAGACCCTGCACGCCCTTCACTGGGCGAGCCCGAACAGCTTCGAACGGCTCGCGGCCAGCGGCACCCTGGGACCGTGGTCTGCGCCGCTCGACGACGTCTTCATTCACTTCGACTTCGCGCGCTCTATCGCGCGGGGCTTTCCCTTTCAGTGGAGCGAAGGCAACGGTTACTCGAGTGGAGGCACCAGCCTGCTGTATCCCTTCACGCTGGCGATTGGCTACGTGCTGGGCTTCCGCGAGCTCGCATTGATGGAATGGGCGGCCGTGCTGGCCTGCGTGTGCACGTTCGCCGTGCTCCTGGCCGCGCGAAAGCTCGCCCGTGAGTTGCCGCTGGCCACACATTACCTGCTGCCCTTCGGCTTTTTATGCGTGGGTGTTTTGAACTGGTCGCTTTTCAGCGGGATGGAGGTCGCGCTGCTGCTCGCGCTCTGGGCAGCCGCTTACCTCGCCTACGACGCGATCGTCCTGTTTGGCGCGAACGCTCCGCCCGCTGAGCTCAGATGGCGCGCGGCGCTCCTCGGACTCTGCGGAGGCCTCGTCACCGCCACTCGACCCGAAGGCGTGGTGGCGGTGGGCGTGCTGGTGCTGGCGGCGGCGCTCGCCGTTCACCGACAAGGCCGCCTCCGTCAGCTGGAAGTTCTCGCGCTGGGGACGAGCTTTGCCGCCGTCGTGCTCGTGTCCCACGCCGTTGCAAATCGGGTGTTCACCGGTGAGAGCACGGCCGCCGGCGCGCTCGTCAAGCTCGAAGCGCACCATCCGTACCTCACGCGCACCGACGTGTGGAACTCCTGGCTCTTTCACATCAAGTACCAGGTCCAGCGGGTAACGCACTACCACTTCGGCGACGCGCCGCACTACGGCTGGATTGTGTGGGCGCTCGCCCTGCTGGCGCTGGTGTTTCGGCGCTCGCGGCGCGCGGCCACGGTGCTCCTGGCGAGCGCCGTGCTCTGGATTCTCGTCGTGGCGACCAACGGACAGGTGCGGTGGCAGAACGAGCGCTACAGCATGCCGGCCGTGGCTTGGCTTCTGCTGGCGGCCACCCTCGGCGTCGCGGCAGCGTTCAGCTATGCGTTCGAGCAGCGTCGCAGGCTGCGCGGCCCTCTGCTCGCGTCGGCCGTGATGGCGTCGGTCGCGCTCTTCATTCATCATCAGACGCCACGGTATCGCGAGCAGGTCTGGTTCTTCGGTCGCGCCGCCCGCAATATTCTGGACCAACACGTTCGTGTCGGTGCGCGCCTGCGCTCAGACTCCCCGCAGCCACATCGCGTGTTGGTCGGCGACGCCGGCGCCATCCCTTACATCAGCGATCTGCCAGCGCTCGATCTGATTGGCCTTGGCGGTTACCATGCGCTGCCCTTCGCCCGCGCTACTCGACATCACGTCGGAGCAGCTCTCGAGCTCATCGAGCGTATGCCCGTCGCTGATCGACCTGACCTGCTGGCTGTCTATCCGAGTTGGTGGGGTGACTTCCCGCTCTGGTTCGGGCGCCGCATCGCGGAGGTCCCGGTGCGCGGCAACGTGATCTGCGGCGGCGTCAGCAAGGTGCTTTATCGCGCGGACTGGTCGCCGTTCGAAGGCAGCGCGGCGCCCTTGAGCCCACGCGCAACCGAGCGCGTCCTCGACAGCGTGGACATCGCCGATCTCGTCAGTGAGCGCGCCCACGCTTATCGCGTGGATGGCGCGCCCGGTTACGTCACCATGAAGCTTCTCGAAGCCCCCAAGCGGCTCCAGCCGATGTGGGATGCAGGTCGTCTGATCGCGCCCGGTTCGACGGAGTCGTTCGAGCTCGGGGGATTGAACGCGGCACGTGCCGTGCGGCTCGTGGTACGCGCCGCGCCGACACGCAACGTCGAGCTGCAGGTCTTCGTCGACGACGTCGCGGCCGGCACGCTGAAGCTTCCGGCAAGCGATACGTGGATAGAGGCCGAGCTCCCACCCGTGCGTGTGAAAAGCGCGAGCGCGCGTGTGCGACTTGGGCCTTCGATGCACGAGCGGGCGCTCTTTCACGTCTTTGCTCTGGAGGTGCCTTGAGACCGGCTCGGTAGAGCCGACCTCGAGAGCTGCGCACGCGTGACTGGTCCCGCGCATCCGTACCTTCGCTTCGGGCTGGGCGAAGATTGGGTCGCAAGGGCGGCATTGCTGGCCTCCCTCCTGGCACTGCTCGGGCTCTGCAGACCCCGCTGGCTCGCTCGCCTCGAGCGCGTGCCGGCGGCTGGCTTGCTGCTGCTCTTTTCCTGTGCTGCCGCGGCGCTCTCGTGGGGATATGTTTCGCATTTTCTGCGTGGAGGTCCGCGCATCGTCGATGCCGCCCATTACTTCTTGCAGGCGCGCGCCTTTGCCGAGGGTGGCTTCGGCTTTTCCGTGCCCGAGCCCCTCGCCGCATTTCACGGGCGCTTCTTGCTGGCCACTGCGGAGGGCTCGCTCGGCGTCTTGTTTCCGCCGGGCTATTCCGCGGCGCTTGCGCTTGCGTTCCTGCTCGGCTCGCCAATGGCCTTCGGACCGCTGCTCGCGGCCGCGCTCGTGGTCGCCACCTACTTCGCAGCGCGGGAGTTCGGCGCCAACGAGCGGGTCGCGCTCGGCGCCGCTCTGCTCGGCGTGCTGTCGGCGGCGCTGCGCTATCACACCGCGGACACGATGTCGCACGGCTGGTCCGCGTTGCTGTTGACGGTCGCCCTGACGGCCGCGGCGCGCGGCTCGGGCCCCGCAGCAGCGCTCGCCGGCGCCTGTACGGGCTGGCTCGTTGCGTCTCGGCCGGTGACGGGCGCCGTTGCGCTCGTGTTCGTCGTTTGGCTGCTGCGCCAGCGCCTCAGGCAAATGTCGTGGCTTGTACCGGGGCTGTTGCCGGGGGGCTTGCTGTTGCTGCTGCATCAGCGCGCTCTCACTGGCAGCTGGTTCGAGTCCACCCAGCTGGCGTATTACGCGCTTGCCGACGGCCCGCCTGGCTGTTTCCGCTATGGCTTCGGCGCGAACATCGGCTGCTGGTTCGAGCACGGCGAGTTCGTGCGCGCTCACCTCGCGGACGGCTACGGGCTCGGCGCGGCCCTGGCCAACAGCGCTCGCCGCCTCGCGGTTCACGCCGCGGACATCACGAACTTCGCTCCGTTGGTGCTGGCCGTCCCGCTCGCGCTACGACTAAAGGCGCGAGGGCCAGGGCCGCGCAGCCTCGTAGCGGTCGTGGTGGCTGTCATGGCAGCGTATGCGCCGTTCTACTTCGAGGGCAGCTACCCGGGCGGGGGCGCGCGCCTGTTCGCCGACGTCTTGCCCCTCGAGCACGTGCTGGTGGCACAGACGCTCTCGGCGGTGCACCTGCTGCGTTTCGCCTGGCCCTTGTCACTTGCCGGATTCGCGCTCCACACCAGTCACCAGCACCGCCTGCTCGCGGAGCGCGAAGGCGGACGGCCCATGTTCGAAGCCAGCGTGCTCGCTCGACAGGGCATCGCCTCGGGGCTCGTCTTCGTCAGCACGGACCATGGCTTCGCGCTCGGACATGACCCGTCAGCCGCCGCGCCGCTGATCGTTGCTCGTCTGCGCGGTGACAGCTTGGATCGGCTGCTGTGGGACAACCTCGGCCGGCCGCCCGCATACCGCTATGACTACGCCACAGTTGCGCCGTCCAGCCGCCCCCGGCTGCTGCCCTGGTCGCCACCAGCACCTGAGCCGCTGCGCATCGAAGGCGAGAGCCTTTGGCCGCCACTCGGGCTGACCGGGGGCTGGGTGCACCCCCAGTTCAACGGCGCCGGCTGCGTTTCAGGGGGTCGCACCCTCCGGGTGCGAGCGGACCATGGATCTGTGGAAGCTCGATTGGCGGTTCCCTCGCTGACCGGCGCGCAGCGTGTGCTCTTGGGCTGGGTCGGCCGCGCGGGCTCTCCCGTGTGGGTGCGCTGGTCGAGGAGCCAAGCCTGGCTGCCGGTTCGCTGGGATCCCAGCAGCAGCCCCTGCGAACGCTCACAGGCCGTAGGGCCGATGAGGAGCGAGCCCTCAGAAGCAGCCCGGCCAACGGAGGTCGAGCTGGGGGACCCAACGGCGTCGCAGCAGCTAGAGGTCCGTGCCACGAGCGGCGAGCTCGACTACGTGGAGCTGCTGCCCCCAAAACGAAAAGGCGTTGACAATTGAGAGCTTAGGCGGGAGCATCCGTAGCTTCCTAACGGTATTCTGAGGGAGGCCACGCAGCCGATGACCAAGAGCGAGCTCATCGAGGCCATCGCCGCCCGAGGAGAGCTGACCAAGGCTCGGGCCGAGATGGTCGTGAACTGCGTCTTCGAGAGCATGACCGAAGCTCTCAAGCGCGGTGAAGGCATCGAGATCCGGGGCTACGGCAGCTTCACGGTGCGTCCGTACAAGCCTTACGCCGGCCGCAACCCGCGAACGGGTCAGCCGGTGCCGGTGCCTGCCAAGCGTCTGCCCTTCTTCAAGGTGGGCAAAGAGTTGAAAGAGCTCGTGAACACCAGCCGCCAGCACCCCATCACGGGTGGTGCCGACGAAGACGATTGAAGCCCTCGTCAGGGTTCGCTCGGGCAGCCGCTGGGGTTCTCGTGCGCCTGACCCGGAGCCTCGCGGTCGCGCTGGCGCTCGTGCTCGGCCCGGGCTGCGGGGGCACGACGCCCGCGCCGGTGGCGAGCAAACCCGCCGCGCCGGCTGCCCCGTTGCACCGCGGCCCCCTCACTGACTACGTCGCTGCCGCCGGTCTGCGCTGGATGCTCGTCGGCAAGCCACGTGACATCGCGCAACACCCCGCTTTCGCGGAGGCCATCGAGCTGCTGTTGCCGGAGCCGCGTCTCAAGGCTTTCAGCTCCGGCAGCGGCGTGGACCTGGAAACCGTAGGAGCGGCGCTGGTCGCCGGCTTCGACCTCGGCACGCTCTATCTGTTGCAAGCGACGCCGCCAGCGGCCGCTCGAGCGTCACTCAAGTTCCAGGAGCGGCTGCTCCAGGGCAGCTTGAAACGCCCGCATCCGGAGCTCGAACGAGCAAGTGGGCTGGTTGGCAGCACGCCCCAAGCTCTGGTGCGCTTCGATCCCATCGTTGCCATCAGCGTGGGAGATCCGACGCTGACCCGGGTCGTGGAAGCCTTCGCGCGCCGCAAGCTCCGCCGGTCGCCGGTAGCGCTGCGTGGAGCCGCGCTGTCGACGCTCGCGCCCCCTCCGCAGCAGGCCCTCGCGACCTTCTACGTGCCCGGACCTTTCACGGGAGAATGGGCGCAGGGCGCTCGCGGGTTGCTGGCAGATGCCGTCGCGCTCTCCATCGCCATGACTCCGTCGTCCAGAGGTCACGCGCGCTTCACGGTGCAGCTTGCCGGCGACGTGCGGCGCGAAGGCGCCGACGAAATGGTGAAGGCGTTCCATGAGCTCGTGCAAACGCCCACAGGCAGACTGCTCGGCCTCGATCAACCGACCTCGCCGACAGCCGTTCACGAGCCTGACGGCCGCCTCGTCCTCGACGTAGAGCTCGAGCTCGCGCCCATCGCGCGGGGCCTTCGCGCCGCGGTGATCGCCGATGTGTGGGAGATCATGCAGACGCGTCCGCGTGCGACCAACTAGCGACTACTCCCCTTGGAGCCCGCGCTTTTAGCAAGGAGCGAGCGGGATTTCACACAATGCCGAGGACAGTGCGGCGAGCGATGCTGCTCGTGTGCAAGACGCCAGTGGTTCCGCGCAGGTGTGCCGATGTGGGGATTGTGCGCCAATTGACCGAAGTTAGCCGGCAATGTTAAGACGCGGGGAACGTGCTCCGGTGCGGCGTCAATACATGAGGGAACGTCCTTCGCCGCGCCGGCTCAAGAGGGCGGTCGACGCGCTCGCGAGCTCATTCGAGCTTCCGACGAGCAGCGTTCGAGCGGCACGCGTGCGTCGCCCAGCTGCGGCGTAGTGGTTCATCAGGAGGCGGAATGGAATCGTCGGTAAACACGGAAACGGCACGGCACTATTCGTTCAAGGTCGGTGAGATGGCCGTCCATCCCAACCACGGTGTCGGCGAGGTCCTCCAGCTGGAAGATCGCGATTTGGGCGGACGCAAGACGGCTTGCTACGTGATCAAGATCCGCGACTCGGGCCTGAAGGTGATGGTTCCAACCGAAGCAGCTTCGCGCGTGGGGCTACGACCGGTGATGAAGAAGAAGGAGGCGCAAAAGATCCTCGACATTTTGAAGGCGCCCGAGGTGGCCGTGGACCTGCAGCCCTGGAACCGCCGCTTCCGCGCCTACACCGAGATGCTCAAGAGCGGCCTGCCGACGGAGATCGCCAAGGTGCTACGTGACATGTATCGCCTGAAGTTCGACAAGGACTTGTCCTTTGGCGAGCGACGCTTGCTCGACCAAGCTCGCGGCCTGCTCATTCAGGAGCTGGCCATCGCGCGAAAAGTGCCGCCAGCCGCCATGGAAGGCGAAATTCAGCAGATCTTCTCCGCGTGAACGCGAGAGCGCTTCGGTCGAGGGCGGCGCCGATGGCCCGCGCTCGCCCCGGCGCCAAGAACGTCTGAACTTAACGCTCCGATCGTCGAGGCCGTAGAGGGGAACATGCTCGCTCGTCCGATGCTGCTGTACGGGCAGTTTCCTGCCGCTACTCTCGATCGCATCGACGAGGCGGCCAAGCAGGCAGCCTGCTCGCTCACACGCGCCGAAACCATCGAGCAAGCCTTGGCCTGGCTCGAGGGCAACGAGGCGCACGCGGTCCTGTGCAACTCTGCACAGTCCGAGAACCTGGCGGTTCAGACGCGTAGCCGTTCGCGTTGGTCCAAATTGCCAGTGTTGGCGTTGGCTGAGTCGCTCGGGGACCTCGAGTTCATCTCCGCATTTAGCTGGGGAGCCGACGATGTGGTCAGGGTGGATTCGGTTCGACCCTTGGCGGCGCGCTTACGGGCACTGCCGAAGGAGGCCCCCTCACCTCCGTTGGAGAAGCGGGGCGAAGCGCTTGTGGCGGAAACCGAGCATACCCGTCGAATCGCGGTCGCTCGGGTTCTGCGGAACGCGGGCTTTGCGATCCGATTCGCGGTGACCGCGTCCGATGCCGACGCCTTTGCACAGGATCCCAGCCTGACATTGGTCGTGGTCAATAAGGAGCTCTTCACGAACCCCGTGAGCACCATCCAGGCGGCTCGCGCGGCGAACAGCCAGGCAAGCTTCATCATTTGTTCCGCCCCGCGGGACCTCAAGCAGGACCGAACCGCCGTCACGGGGCTGAGCGCGGTCACCGTGACCGATGGCTACACGGCGCCCGAGAACGTGCTGTTCGTCGCCAACGAGCTCACGAATGGTCGCGTCAACAACCGGGCCAGCCCGCGTGTGCCCTACGGCACGAGCGTGGCCTTCCGAAGCGCCGGGCGTGATCACGACGAACACGGCTTCTCGTACAACGCGAGCGAAAAGGGCCTCTACGTGCGTTCGCTATTTCTTCCGGAGGACGACGAGGTGTGGCTCGAGCTCTGCTTGCCGCGCATGGAGCGCCGAGTGCGCCTCGTGGGTCGCGTCGCCTGGCGTCGGCCTTTCAACTACAGCGACAGCGCCACCGTTCCCCCGGGCTTCGGGGTGGAGCTGATGGACGGCGCCGCCAAGGACCGCGCTCTGTGGTGCGAGGGCTACAACAAGCTCATCGCGAGCATCGGCTGAAGCCGCTGGGGTGCCGCAAGCCCTGCTCGTACCTTCTGCCTGCCGTGCCGCGGATCCCCTGACCCAGCCCGCACGCTGACCATGCCGGCAAGGCGGCGTGCTACGCCTGCGGGTCCGATGCGCATTTATACGAAGACTGGCGATGACGGCAGCACGGGGTTGTTTGGGGGAGCACGGGTTCAAAAGGACGCCGCGCGCGTCGATGCCTTTGGAACCGTGGACGAGCTCAACTCGGTGCTCGGCCTTGCCCGCGCGCATGCGCCGGAAGCCGAGATCGACCAGCTGTTGGCCCGGCTGCAGGACGACCTCTTTTGTCTCGGCGCGGAGCTCGCGTGCCAGCCTGGGAGCGAAGACCGGCTTTCCTCGCGGCGTTTGGGTGACCATGAAGTAGCTGCCCTCGAGGCGGCTATCGATCACGCCGAGGCCCCGCTGCCGCCGCTGCGGCATTTCGTCCTACCCGGAGGCACGCCAGCTGCTGCCGCCCTGCATCAGGCACGCACGGTGTGTCGCCGCGCCGAACGCAGCACGCTCGCCACGAGCCGTAACGAGCCGATCCGCCGCGAGCTGTTGATCTACTTGAACCGGTTGAGTGACCTGCTCTTCGTCCTGGCTCGGCGTGAAAATCAGCTCGCAGGCCGTTCCGACGTCTTGTGGATCCCTCGAGCGCGCTGAGCGGCTGCCGACCACGGGTGCTCATGTAGAATCCAGGCATGGCCATCCGTAAGATCGCTCAACTCGGCGAACCGGTGCTCCGCCGCCCGGCGCGCGAGCTCTCCGCCGACGAGCTGAGCTCCAGCTACGTGACGCGTCTCATCGAGGACCTGATTGACACGATGCGCGACGCTGATGGCGCAGGCCTTGCCGCTCCTCAAATCTACGAATCCGTTCAGCTCGTCGTCATCGAAGTGCGCACCAACCCGCGGTACCCCAACGTGGCGCCGATTCCGTTGACGTTGTTGGTGAATCCGCGTGTCACTCCGCTCGGGCTCACGACCTCCGGGGAGCTCCCCGACGAGGAGAGCATCAGCGTTTACGAAGGTTGTCTGTCGGTCGCTGGCCTACGCGGCAGGGTGCGGAGGCCGCGCCGTGTGCGAGTCGAGGCCTTGGATCCGAGCGGCGCCGCTGTCACTTTCCTGTGGGAAGGCTTCCGCGCGGCGGTTGTCCAGCACGAGACCGACCATTTGCACGGCACGCTGTTCGTCGATCGAGCCCCGCCGCAGAGCTTGACGTTTTTGCGCGAGTACGAGCGTTACGTGCCGCCCGAGCAGCGAGTGGTCGATGCGGCCAGGGTCACGCGATGAACCTCGCCCCGGGTGACCTGATCGCGGGCAAGTACCGCATCGTGCGCTTGATCGGCGACGGCGGCATGGGCTCCGTCTACGAGGCTCGCCATGAGCTGCTGGGGCTGCCCGTTGCGCTCAAGTTCTTGCACGGAGAGCTGGCGAAGCGCCCGGGATTGGGAGCGCGCTTTTTGCAAGAAGCGCGTGTTTCGGCGACGATTCAAAGCACGCACGTCGCTCGGGTGACTGACGTGGACACTGCCGCTGACGGCTCCCCCTACCTGGTCATGGAGCTGCTGAGCGGTGAGTCGCTGCAGCGAATGCTCGATCGGAGCCGCAAGCTGAGCCGCGATCTAGCCGTGGATTTCGCGCTGCAAACACTGGCAGGGCTGGAGGCGGCGCACGCGCTCGGCGTGGTTCACCGCGACCTCAAGCCCGACAACGTCTTCGTGACGCCGACACCAGGCGGTCCGCTGTTGAAGCTCATCGATTTCGGTATCGCCAAGTTGCGCGAGAGCAACGAATACAAGAAAGCGCTCACCGGAGCCGGCATGATGATGGGCACGCCGGAGTACATGGCGCCCGAGCAGCTGTACGCCGCCAGCGAGGTGGATCATCGCGCCGACCTGTATTCCCTCGGCGTCATGCTGTTCGAGATGCTCAGCGGCGAGCGTCCGGCCGACGGCGAGAACGCCGAGGTGATCATCGCCCGCGTGCTGTCGGGCAACGGCAAGCGCCTGGCTGAGCTCGAGCCCGAGCTGCCCGCCCCGCTGGTGGCAGTCGTCGAGCGTGCGCTGTACCCGGACCGGGACCAGCGGTTTTCCAGCGCCTACGAGCTGCGAAGATTGCTCGCGCCGTTCGCACGCGAGCTGAGCCATGCCGGGGGCCTGGCTGCGATGGCAGCCCCAGCGCAAGCGGGCGATGCGCGTGCCCTCGCCGCGCGAGGCGGTACGTCGTTTGGCTCGCAACCGACGGACACGGCGATGGCGCCACCGCCTGCGAGTGGCCGGCCGGTGCCGGACACGCTGGACGGGCCGCGGTTGAGCGGTCTGCCGAAGACCTTGCCCCCGGAGCTGCCGGCCGATGCCGCCGCTCGCGGGGGTACCCAAGCCGCGCCCCCGCCTGCCGTCGCGCCCTACGCACTGCCCGCACCCGCCGCGCGCGGCGCAGCGGCGCGGCGACGCCGCGGTCGAGTGTGGCTATGGCTGGCCCTGCTCGGCACGCTTGGCGCCATCGTCGGCGG
>DASQDA010000004.1:0-8224 GCA_035634435.1 Polyangiaceae bacterium | reverse complement strand
ACGTTCGGTCGTCACGCGTCTCGAGCGTCATCAGGCGGCCGCTCGACCCCGGCGCCGCCGCCTTGTGCAAGGCCTGCAGATTGCTGGTCTTCCCGCTGAGTGCTGGCCCGTAGTACACGAGCTTGATCGTCAGCGCCCGGTTTGCGAAATCCAGCTGCACTATATCCTCGACATGGAGGAAACGGACAGCAGCCCGTCTTGTGAAGCGAGGGCGGCCAGAAATCGCAATAAACTCAGCTGGCTCGATCCTGCCAGTCCCGCCGAGCCTGCGCGATTGCCTCCAAAACCCGTGCTTTGGCGGGTCCCCCGACCAACGAGCGGCGCTCCACCGAAGCTTCGGGGTCGAGCACGCTGGTGAGCTCGGGGGCGCCAAGCGTGGCGTGCGCCTGGATGAGCAGGTCGCGTGGTACCTCCGACAGCTGAACCCGTCGGCTTTCCGCCTCTCGCACCAGGCCCCCAACGATGTGATGTGCTTCGCGAAACGGCAACCCTTGCTGCACCAGATAGTCGGCCAGGTCAGTGGCACACAGATGACCTCGATCCAGTGCAGCACGCATCGCCTCGCGGCGAAAGGCCGCCGTGGCGATGGCACCCGTGAGGGCACGCAAGCTGACCCACGCCGCATCGAACGCCTCGAAGATCGGCGGTTTGTCCTCCTGCAGATCGCGGCAATAGCCGAACGGAAGACTCTTCTCGAGGACCATCAGCGTGGTCACACAACCGATCAGGCGTGCGGCCTTGCCGCGCACCAGCTCGGCGACGTCCGGGTTCTTCTTCTGTGGCATCATCGACGAGCTGGTCGAAAAGGCGTCGCTCAGCTGCATGAAGCCGAACTCGGTGGTCGACCACAGCACGATCTCTTCGCCAATGCGCGAGAGATGGACGCCCAGGATAGCCAACGCCGAGCCGAGCTCCATCAAGAAATCGCGGCTGGCGGTGGCATCGATGGAGTTGCGCATCGGGCGCTCGAACCCGAGCTCGTGTGCAACGCCCGCGCGGTCGAGCTGGAACACGCTGCCGGCCACGGCACCTGCGCCGAGCGGGGACTCGTTGCTTCGGCGGAGCGCGTCCTGCAAACGCCCGACGTCGCGTACCAGTAGCTCATGCCAGGCCAGCAGGTGGTGGGACAAGCGGCTGGGCTGCGCGCGCTGCAGATGCGTGTACGCGGGCATCAGGGTGTCAATCTCACCCTCGGCTCGATCGAGGATTGCCGCTGCGAGCTCGGCGATGGCCGTGGACAGCTCGGCGCCACGCCGGCGGCAATACAGCCGAACATCCGTGGCGATCTGATCGTTGCGCGAGCGGCCGGTGTGGAGCTTGCCGCCGACTGGGCCAACGATGGCGGTGAGTCGCGACTCGATGTTCATGTGAACGTCTTCCTTGGCGCGGTCCCACACCATCGCGCCACTCTCGATCTCTAGACGTACCTGCTCGAGGCCCCGAACGATCTGCTCCACCTCGCTTGGCTGCAAAATGCCCGCGCGTCCGAGGCCGCGGGCGTGCGCGATGGAGCCGCGGATGTCGTCCTGCCAGAGCTCGCTGTCGACGTCGATGCTCGTATTGAGTTGCTCCATAGCGGCGTCCACCGCGTCCGGAAGCCTGCCACCTCGTGCTACGCTCATGTGTCCTCGTGCTGGGTTGCGCGCCCGGGCTCGATCGCGCGCCGCAAGTGGCCCGCCTCGAGGCTCTCGAGTCGGGCAAAGAAGCGCCGGAAATCGCGTGCCGGGCGGGCTCCAGCCGGCGTACGCAGCTCGAAATCCGTGATGCGGCTCGTCGCGAAGCGCAGGCACGCGAGCGCCCCTTCGGTCTCCAGCGCGCTACGCTCGAGGCTGCTCAGCCGACGCACGCTCTCGTAGCCCTCGAAAAGGGCTCTGACGTGGGTTCCGAGCAGCCGATCGGTGAAGCACCACGCCAGCGCCGTGACCATCAGATCGTAAGCGAAGCTTCCCCAATACGCGCTCTCGAAGTCAAGCAAGGCGGAGATTGCGGCTCCCTGCCACAGCACGTTGTCGCGGAACAAATCGCCGTGACAGACACCTTCCGGCAAGGTCACTCGCAGCGGCTCGTACTGCGCGTACTTGCCGCGGACGTGCTCGATGGCGGCTTGCAGCTCCGGCGCACACTGCGACTCGACGGAGCGCAATCGCAGCAGCATGTCTTGCGGCTGAAAGCGCCCGCGGGACAATTCGCCGACAGCGGGACTCGCTCGATGGACGCCGGCCAGGGCCGTTCCAACGGCAAAGCAGTGCGCCTTCGTCACCTGGGAGAGACACAGCCAATCACCTGCCACCCAGGGGAAGATGGCGAAGGGCTTGCCTTCGAGCTCGAGCACCGCCTCGCCCCCGGCATTGGTAACGGGGCGCACGACGGGCAGGCCTCCGTCCGCTAGCAGTGTCAGGAGGCGCACCTCCGTCTCGGCGCCACTACGGGGTTGCTCCTCGTAAAGCCGACCGAAGTAGGGTCGCCCCGCGGCATCGCGCAGCCGGAAGTTCGAGTTGACCGAGCCCAGCGTCAACGGCTCCACGTCCGCAATTTCGAGCCCCAGAGCGGCGCCGAGCGTGCGCGCCTGGGCGAGCGATACAGATGTCAGCAAGGCCATGGGCTCGAACGCCTTAGCACCATCGCGCCCCAGCTCCGAAGCGCTTTGTGGCTGCCGACCACACCCTACGGCAGTTCCGCCCTCGGGTAGTCGGCTTGGGATCGCGTGCCCGCCCGAAAGGGGGGGCGGCCTGCCGAGACGCCCGGAGTGTGGCAAGCTGTTGAAATAACGAAAGCGCATGCCCGACATCTTTGGCAACACCACCGGCCTTGCCCCCAGCGCCCTGCGCGCCCTCGAGCGCATCTATCGGCGCCGTGTTCCCAGCGACCGCATCGTCACCCCTGAGCTGGTCCGCTCGCTCGTCGAAGCTTCTCTGGAAACGAAGCGCCAGGTCGGTGCGCTCGTGCATCGCTCGGGCGATGTCGACTGCGTGATCGTCGGTCACGCCACGGGCTTGCTGCTGCCAGACATTGGGCGTTTGCGGGCGGCGGAAGGCCGGTTTCGCGCGCTGCGCCTGGTGCACACCCACCTCTTCGGCGAGCCGCTCACACGCGACGATTTCGTCGACTTGACGCGCTTGCGGCTCGATCTCGTGGCCGCGATTCTGCTCACTCCAGAGGGCGAGCCTCGCTCGCTAACCTGGGCTTACAACGTCCCGTCGCGTGACGACCACAGTCGACCCTACGAGGTGGTCGGGCCGGTCCCCTACGGGCAGCCGCAGCCGCATTTTGGCCAGCTCATCAGCTCCCTGGAAGCCGAGTTCGCCCAGACGCGGCGGGCGCGCTCCGTCACCGCGAAAGACGGTCGCGCTATCCTGATTCACGTGGCAGACAAGCGCCGCGCCGGCGCCGCGTTGCGTGCCAAGGCGCGGCTTGCAGAGCTCGACAGCCTGGCTCGCACCGCTGGCGTCGAGGTCGTCGATGCGGTGGTGCAGCTGCGTGACAAGCCGGATCCTCGCTGGGTGGTGGGAAGAGGCAAGCTCGACGACATCGTGATGCGCGCGGTCGATCTCGACGCGGAGACCCTGATCTTCGACTGTGAGCTCAGCCCATCACAAGCCAGCGGGCTCTCAGGACAGACCGACCTCAAGGTCATCGACCGTACGCAGCTCATCCTCGACATCTTCGCTCAGCGCGCGGAGTCACGCGACGGCAAGCTTCAGGTGGAGCTTGCACAGCTGAAATACGCGCTCCCGCGCCTGCAGCAAAAAGACGATTCACTCTCGCGCCTGACCGGCGGTATCGGCGGGCGCGGGCCCGGCGAAACGAAGCTCGAGATTGGTCGCCGCCGTGCCCGTGAGCGGGTTCACCGCCTGGAGCGGGAGCTGTCGGATCTCGAGACACAGCGTCGTGAGCGCCGGCGGCAACGCGTGGCGAGCCAGGTGCCCGTGGTGGCGCTCGTCGGCTACACGAATGCGGGCAAGAGCACGCTGCTCAACACGCTGACCGACGCGGGCGTGCTCGCCGAGGACAAGCTATTCGCGACCTTGGATCCACGCGCGCGCCGGCTGCAGCTCAGCGACGGCCGGCACGCGGTGCTCACGGACACCGTGGGCTTGATCCGCCAGATGCCCAAGGATCTATTCAGCGCGTTCCGCGCGACCTTCGAGGAGGCTGCGGACGCCGACCTGATCCTAGAGGTAGTGGACGCTTCGGATCCCGAGTACGAGGAGCACCGCGAGACGACGGACAAGGTGCTGAGCGAGCTCGGCCTTGCCGACAAGCCGCGGCTAAGGGTCTTCAACAAGATCGACCGACTGAGCGCCGATGATGGAGCTGCCTTCGGTCGCGAAGCCGACAGCGTGTGTGTCAGCGCGTTGGGCAAAGAGGGGGTGTCCCCGCTGCTCGACGCCCTGGCGGCACTCCTGCCTCCGGCTCAGGGCTCGCCCACGAAACTTCGCGCCGCCGGCTGAGCAACGTGCTGAGTCCGTCAAACCGCCCAGACGCTTCTGCACCCTGAGGGGCGCGATCCGTGTGCTCGTGCGTCGCGTGTCGTGACGTGTGCTGAATCTTCGGTTCAGCACACGTCAGCTCATTCGCCGCCGTCGCGCCGGGGACGACGATTGCCGTCGAGAACGCGCTTGCGTACGCGCACGCTGTCAGGCGTCACCTCGACGAGCTCGTCCTTGTCGATGAACTCGAGGGCGTTGTCGATCGTGAGGGTGTGCGGCGGCGAAAGAATGATGTTTTCGTCGCGACCCGCAGCACGGATGTTGGTCAGCTTCTTCTCGCGCACCGCGTTCACGTCGAGATCGTTGGGGCGATTGTGCTCGCCTACGATCATGCCCTCGTAGACTTTGGCGCCCGGTTCGACGAAGAGCACGCCGCGCGGCTGGAGATGGAACAGAGCGTACGGCGTCGTCTCACCGGTGCGGTCAGCGACGAGCGCGCCATTGGTACGCCGCAGCATGGGCCCCGCATAGGCTTCCCAGCCGTCGAACAGCGAGTTGAGCAGGCCGGTGCCTCGCGTCTCGGTCAAGAACGCCGAGCGGAACCCGATCAGTCCGCGTGAGGGCACGCGGAACTCCATGCGCGCGCGTCCGAAACCCAGGTTGGCCATCTTCGTCATCTGGCCGCGGCGCTCGCCGAGTCGGGTAGTGACGGCGCCGATGTACTGTTCGGGCACATCGACGATGACGCGCTCGATGGGCTCGGAGCGAACGCCATCGACGTCCTTGACCACGACTTCGGGCATTCCGAGTGCAAACTCGTATCCCTCGCGTCGCATCGTCTCAGCAAGGATGGCCAGCATCAGCTCGCCGCGACCGAAAACGATGAACGTGTCGGCCTCGTCAGTCTCTTCGACGCGGAGCGCCAGGTTGCGGCGCGCCTCGCGAAGCAAGCGGTCTCGCAGATGGCGCGACGTCACCCACTTGCCCACCTTGCCGGCGAACGGCGAGGTGTTCACCACGAACCGCACCTTGATGGTCGGCTCCTCCACCTGAATCCGCGGCAGGGCCTCGGGGCGCTCGACGGCGGCGACAGTGTCGCCAATCTGGACGTCCTCGAAGCCGGACAGCGCCACGATGTCACCGGCGCTCATGCGCTCCACCTTGACGCGCTTGGTACCTACGAACGCATAAATGGCGCTCACGCGCTGGGACACCGTCTTGTCCGCTCCGAGGCAGGTCACCGTCTGACCCGCCTGGAGGGTACCCCGCGCGATACGTCCGATGGCCAGGCGGCCGACGTACTCGTCGTGCTCGATGTTGTAGACGAGCATCTGGAACGGGCTCTCGAGGTCGGCCTTTGGTGCTGGCACACGCTCGATGATGGTGTCCAGCAGCGGTTCCAGGTTCACGCCCGTGTCGCTCAACGAGCGCATGGCGATGCCGTGTTTGCCGATCGCGTACAAGGTCGGAAAGTCGGTCTGGGCGTCGCTCGCCTCGAGCTCACAGAACAGGTCGAAGGCCTCGTTCAGCACGTCGTCCGGGCGTGCATCGGAACGGTCGATCTTGTTGATCACCACGATGATCGGCAGACCGAGCTCGATGGCTTTGCCGAGCACGAAGCGCGTCTGCGGCAGCGGACCTTCAGCCGCGTCCACCAGGAGAAGCACGCCATCTGCCATCTTCAACGTGCGCTCCACCTCGCCGCCAAAGTCGGCGTGGCCCGGCGTATCGATGATGTTGATGGTCGTCCCCTTGTAGGTGACGCTGCAGTGCTTCGCGAGAATGGTGATGCCGCGCTCGCGCTCCAGATCATTGGAGTCCATGACGCGATCGACCACGGCCTCGTTGTCCCGAAAGACCCCCGTGTAGCGCAGCATGGCGTCAACGAGGGTGGTTTTGCCGTGATCGACGTGGGCGATGATGGCGATGTTTCGGATATCGAGGCGGGGGGCAGTCATGAGCGCGGCCAAGCTTGGCCGAGACGCGGGATTCGGCAAGCTTTGGCGGTCGATTGCCGCGATCACGCGTGTGCGTCAGCCCTTCAAGCCACCCACGCGCCCACTTTGATACAGTAAATCACCGCTGCGCCGCGCCCTCGGTTCAGGCAGACGTGAGGCGCGCCACGCGCGACGATGGCCACGTCACCTGTACGTAACTGTTGCTGCTCCAAACCGGAGACCACCTCCACTTCACCGCGCTCGCACGCGAGATAGGTCTTGTCGGCCTGCCGTCCGGCAGCCCTCGCCAACTCCGACTTTGGCGGCAGCTCGAGACGCTCGGCAAAGAAAGCGCCGGGGGAATCCGGGCAGAGCTCCCGGATCGAGGCACCGTTTTGCGTCCGGTGTGGCAGGTCGCTCGCCGAGTACGTGGCGAGGCATTGAAGTGGCACCGCAACGAGCTGTTCCATGGCCACGCCGAGAGCCGACGCCACCCGGGCCAGCACCCCGAGCGTGGGATTCGCCTGCCCTGTCTCCAGGTGAGCCAGTGTCGGCCTCGGCACACCAGACGCGTCGCTGAGCTCCTGTTGGGTGAGGCCGCGGGCCTCGCGAAGGCGGCGCAGATTAGCGGCCAGGTTCGACGATAAACGGTCAAGCACGTCCATACAGTAGAGCGAGTGTCAGCTGGCCGCCGGACAATCAGCGCCAGTGGCGCAACCAAGGCCCCGCGCCGCCGATAGGAGGGGGTGAAACCCTGCCGGGCATTCTTCCTGATTCCACTCGTCGTCGGCTGTCAGACGACGTTGTCCACGGCGGTGGGTGAGCTCGAGCGCGGCCGCGCCCCTGAAGCGGTAGCGCGGTTTCGCGCGCTCGAGCCGCAGCTCGGCAGGCTAACGCGCTCGGAGCAGGCGGACTACGCGTTGTACCGCGGGCTCACCCATCTCGCGCTGGGCGACGCACACGAGGCGGATCGCTGGTTGTCGGCGGTCAAAGCCGAGAGCGACGGCGACCCGCGCCTGCTCTCCGCAGCCGAGCGCGGGCGGCTGCTCGCGGCTCGCCGCAGCATGGGCAGGATGCCGGGTCAATGACGCAGACCTCGGCACGTCACACCAGCGCGGCGCTCGTGCCTCACTTGCGACCCACCACGCGGTCCAGGGAAATCACCTCGTCCCATGCGGCTTCGTGCCCCTCGTAGCGGATGCGCACGCGGTCCTTCGCGGTCACTTCGAGCACATTGGCGGAGTACACCGAGCCGCGCCAGCGCACTCGCAACCGGTCGCCCACCTTGTACGGATTGACCATCGACGCCGCGCCCGCGTCAGCCTCGGAAGTCGCGCCCGCGGCGCGGGTCACCTTCTTTGGCGGCGGCGGTGCAACGACCGGATCTTCCACGCGACCCCGGATCTTGTCGACGCCGATGTCCTCGTCGAAGCGCGAGTCGTAGCCATCGAAGTGCACGCGGTAACGCGTCTCGCTCACTCGCTCCAGGATGTAAGCGGGATAAAGCTGAGTGCTTCCCTCCTCCCACTCGACCAGCACGTGATCCCCCACGCGATAAGGCCGCCTGCACCCGCACAGCAGGAACGCCGCCGATCCGCAGAGCAGAGCGCGCCGTGCAACCCTCATGGCGGTTGTGGAGGTGGCACCGTCCTCGGTAGCGCCTTCGGTCGAAATCCAGCGCTGTCGAGCGCCGAATCCCCTTCCGCGAAGCGCCGCGCCAGCTCCAGGCGTGTGGATCGGTAGGCGTGCTCCAGCAAGCGGCGTCGCGCTTCGAAGTTGGCGGGGTTGTACATGAAGAGAGTGCCGTCCTCGGGGCTCGGCTCGATGCGCAGCACCGATACGCCGCCCTGGGCCTTC
>DASQDA010000003.1:0-4424 GCA_035634435.1 Polyangiaceae bacterium | reverse complement strand
AACTTGCTCGCGCGCCACAGCGGTATGGCGCTCGACATTGCCGGCGTGAGCACCGCCGAGGGCGCGCGCGCCTCGCAGTGGAATTGGCTCAACGGCAACAATCAGAAGTTCACGGCGACGCTCACGACCGCGGCGCCGACGCCGCCCACCAGCACGCCGCCCACTAGCGCGCCGCCTGCCAGCACGCCCGTCGCGCAGCTCGGCCAGCTGAAAGTGGTCGGCACCCGCATGAAGGCCGCCAACGGCAGTGACGTGCAGCTCGAGGGCGTGAGCAGCATGTGGCTCAACTGGGAAAACGATGGTTATGCGGAGAGTGCGACGGCACTGAAGTACATGCGCGACAACTGGGGCTTGCAGGTGATCCGCGCGGCGATGGGTGTGACGCCCAGTGGCGCCTACTTGACCAACCCGGACAAGGCCAAGGCGCAGGTGAATCGCATCGTACAGAATGCCATCGACGCCGGCGTCTACGTGATCATCGATTGGCACGACCACGACGCGCACGAGCACCCCGAGGCAGCCATTGCCTTCTTCCAGGAAATGGCGCGCAAGTGGGGCGGCACGCCCAACGTCATCTGGGAGACCTTCAACGAACCGCTCAACGTGAGCTGGACCGGGACGCTCAAGCCGTACCACCAGCGCGTCGTCTCTGCGATTCGCGCCATCGACCCCGACAACATCATCGTGCTCGGCACGGGCCAGTGGTCGCAAAAGGTAAAAGAGGCCGCCGCCTCGCCGCTCGCCGGCACCAACCTGATGTACACGCTGCACTTCTACTCGTGCACCCACACACAGTGGCTGCGCGACGAAGCTCAGAGCGCGCTCAACTCCGGTCTGCCCATCTTCGTGACCGAGTGGGGCGCCACCCACGCCGACGGCGGCCTCGACGGGCGCGTCTGCCTCGACGAAGCCGACCGCTGGCAAAGCTTCATGCGCACCAACGGCATCTCGTGGGCCGCTTGGAAGCTCGACGGCTGCTCCGACTCCAGCTGCCTCCTCAAGGCGGGCGCGCCACAGAACGGACCCTGGACCGACAGCTGGCTCCACGGCCACGGCGCCTACGTGCGCAGCCGCATCCTCGATTGATCGGCAACCATCGCGGGCGAAGCGTGCTGCGGCGTTTCGCCCGTCTTTTTTGCGCATACGCGGGAACGGGCGCGCTGCTCCGCAGAGAGCGGCTCGGGGCCACGCGGCGCCCGCAGAACGAGAAGCAGCCGCGCCGGCGCGTCACAGAGATGGGTGAAGAAGCGTCGGGCGCGGCGCATGCCCCGCCGTCACAGAGCACGATTGGCGAGGTGCGTCGGCGACCCGCTGCCCCCTGAGGGCCAAGGCTCGGCACGCAGAGCACGACTGGCCGTGCTCTGCGTGCCGAGCGGGAGCACCCCTGCACTCACCACCAGCGCGGATTTGTTTCGATGAAGCTCTGGATGGCGTCGAACTTGGGCGCGGCGGTGCGCGCTTGCTGCTGGTGCTCGAGGGCGCCCCAGCGACCCCACTTCGAGAAGGTGCCGCAGTTGACGTAGTGAGCGAATTCTTGGCCGCCGCTCTGGCGCCACCCCTCGAGGTAGGTCGTGTACAGGGTCTTCATGCGTGGATGGCGGTTGGTGGCATCAAACAGGGCGTTCAGCGGGGCGCTGTCTTGCTCGCCGGAGACGCCCGCCAGGTGCTGACCCCCCTCGTAGGCGATCAGGCGCACGCCATGGGTCGCGGCGACGTTCGCGTTTTCGCCCATCCAGGAGATGGCGCGCGGCAGCGAGCTTCGGGCGATGTAGTCGACGAGCTGGTCGGCGCTGAAGCCGCGAATGGTGCCCGCTACCTCGGGGGTGCCGAGCTCACCGCCGAAGTAGGGCGCGATGGCTAGAGCGTCGGTGTTGGCGGCGGCGCCTTCGAGCTCCAGCAGCTTGCTCGAGGTCCAGGCGTTGGAGGCTTGCGCTGCCATGACGCGCACGAGGCGCTCGGTTCCGCCGAGCTCGCGTTCGAAGATCTTGAACATCTCGACCGAACGTTTGGCGTGGTACAGCAGCTGCGCCGAGAACGCATCGCTGCTCAGGCCCAGCGCCGCGCCACGCGCCGCAGCGTACTTGGCTTGCGTAAACATGCCGTTCCAGACCTCGTTGGAATGCTCCACGTACGCTTTGCGGCCCGGCGCGAGAGTGCGTCCGAGCAACTGCGCGTAGGCGACGATGTAGGCGTCGTCGGCCAGGTGAGGGAGGGTGAGCCAGGGGTCGGCGGATAGGCGGTTGGAAAGCTCGAGCATGATCTCGAGGGGCACTCCGCGCGGCGTGGTGTAGCGGACGTCACTGACCTTCGGGCGCTCGGACCAGGCGCGCAGCGGCGAGTCATTGGTGCGGCCCCAATCCATGAAGCGGATCGGGCTGTAGGTCTTGATGCGGTCGAGGAAGCGCGGATGGAAGATTTGCTGGGCGTGGCTGGTTTCGAAGCTCGTGCAGGCCGCTCCAGCGGAGCAAGCGTTGCTCGCGTCGCAAGCGCGGTAGGCGTCGTTCGAGCAAACGCCGCCGGGCAGGATGACGCGGATGTTGCGGAGCGGGTCGCTGGCGTCGATGGCGGTGATTTCCAGAATGATGCCCCCGCTGCCGACGTCGAGCACGTCTCGGCCGGCTCGCGACGCGGCGTTCTTGCGCGCGCCTGCCGAATAACGCAGTGTGCCCTTGCCGTCGTAGAGCACGACGTACTGGCCCAGCGGGTACTGCCCGTCGAGATCGACGAGCATGAGCGTCTTGGCGATTTGCCCCGGCGCGAGCGCCGTGACCCAGCCGTTGGCGTCGACGCTGAGCGGCCGACCGTCGTTCCACGTGGCGTCGGTTCCCGAGATCCACTCGCGCGAGCTCTTCATCGCGTCCACGAACGCCCACTCCGGTGAATAGTCGGTGACCTCGCCCAGGTTCGTGCCCATAGGTGTGTTGCGATTCATCGCGGGCGTCGACGCCGCACCCGCTGACGCGGCGGTGCCGCCGGTGCTCGACGTGGTGCCGCCGGTGCTCGCGGTGGTGCCGCCGGTGCTCGACGTGGTGCCGCCAGTGCTCGACGTGGTGCCGGAGGTTCCGCCCGTGTTGCGTCGGCGCCGAAGCGCGTCCTCCACGCTGGGCGCGCCGTCGCGTGTTGCCTCGGCGTCGGTCGCGAGACTTGCGCTGCTACACCCCGCGCTGACGACGAGCGTGGGAGCGACCAGGGTGTAGAAAATACCGGTGAACAGAACTTTTTCGATTCTCATGATTTCGGTGCCTCAGATGGGGGCCCGCCGGCACGCTGGTGCATGCGGGGCGGCCACGACGGTGGGTGCGACAGCGCGGCGCCGTGGACCGCGTGTCGGCTTTCAAGACAAGGTCCGTGGCTGCAACGCCGGCGCTCGTTGAGCACTCCGGCTTTTCTCAGTCATGGGCCGGCGCCAGCAACGACTGCGGCGCTCAAAGCAAGTGCGAGCTTCAACGCTCGACGCAGCGCTCGTATAAGCCTCATTCCTGCCCCACTGTTACGTTTGGTCGAGCACCGCTGTGCGCCGAACGCGCGTGTTTGAGGGCTTTCCACGCCGAGGTAGGCGAGTGCGTTGGCGGGATGGAACGGAGGCCAGCGCGCGTGGTACGCCCGTCGGCATGTGCCAGATTCTGCGGGTCATCGCCTGGCCTCGGAGCCCTCGATGAGCGGCAACGTGTACGTCGGCACTGCTGGCTGGGCGCTGCCCAAACCGCATGCGCACGCGTTCCCCGAAGGCGGAAGTCAGCTCGCTCGCTACGCGCAGCGTTTCCCGATGGTGGAGATCAACAGCACCTTCTGGCGGCGGCATCGACCGGCCACCTTCCAGCGCTGGCACGACAGCGTTCCTGCCAGCTTCAAGTTCGCCGTCAAAATTCCGCGCACCCTCACCCACGAAGCGGGGCTCGCCGCTCCGCTCGAGTTGCTGCGCGCGTTCTTCCACGACGTGGCGCCCCTACGCCGCAAGCTGGGCCCAGTGTTGGTGCAGATGCCCGCCAGCCTCGAGTTCGAAGCGCGCCGCGCGGGCGCCTTCTTTCGCACGCTGCGCTCCCTGCACGCGGGCTGCGTCGTGTGTGAACCGCGACACGCGAGCTGGTACGGCGGCCGCGCCGACGAGCTCTTTCTCCTCCACCGGGTGACGCGCGTGATCGCCGATCCCCCGCGTCCGCCCGTCGCCTCCGAGCCCGGCGGCGCGCGCAGCGTCGTCTATCTGCGGCTTCATGGTTCGCCCCATCGCTACTACTCTTCCTACGACACCGAGCGCCTGCAGCAGTTCGCCGGCGTCATTGCCCGGCGCGGTCGCTGCGCCGCTTACTGCGTGTTCGACAACACCGCCTCCGGCGCTGCCGCGGGGGACGCCCTCAGGATGCTCGAGCTCACGCCGCGAGGTCGCAAAGCCGCCGCGCCTGCTATCACCGCTGAATGACTCGCAC
>DASQDA010000002.1:0-10869 GCA_035634435.1 Polyangiaceae bacterium | reverse complement strand
ACGCGCCTCCTCAGTGAGCGTGGCTCAGCGCGGGCGGGCTCGGCTGCAAGGGCTCGTGCGCGCGGCGATCAGAGCGCGTTGAGCGGCCTTGCTGTGCGGCCCTTTGGCGAGCGGCGCCACGCGTTGAGCTAGGTCCGCCGGTGCGAGGCTCGCCAGCGCGGCCAGGGCCGCCTCCCCGAGCCCGCGCTCTTCCGACGTCGCGAGCGGGTCCTGCAAGCGCTCCGCCCAGCGGCTCAGCCGTCCGCTGCTCGGCACGTCGCACAGCAGGCCGAGCGCGGTCGCGGCGCGCGCGCGCCCCTCGAAGCGTTCCTCGTCGTCATCGAAGCGCTCGCGCAGCTCCGGCAGTGCGGCCACCGCTCCGCGACGACCCAGGCTTTCGGCAGCTGCGCTTCGCACCCCCGGCGAGCCGTCCTCGTGCAGCGCAGCGGTCAGCGCGGCTTCGCCGGCTGCTTCACCTGGCAATGAGCCGAGCGCCCAGGCTGCGGCGCGGCGCACGAGCGGCCAGTCATCGCGCTGCAGACGCACGATCAGGGGAGCCGCAGCCGAAGCAAGCCGAGCTTCGCCCAGCGCACGCGCGGCGGCCTCGCGCACTCGAACGTGCGGGTCAGCCAGCGCGGTCAGCAGCGCCGGAGCAAAGGCGGGCGTGCGCGGAGCGAGCTCGATAGCGCGAAATCGGAGCCAGGGCTGCTCGAAAGCTCCGAGCGCCTGCGTCAAGAGTGCGCCGGCCGCAGGCTCCCTGGGCGCGAGCACCGCCGCCGGTCCGAGCACAAGAAAGCGCACGTCGAAGCTGGGATCTCGAGCGAGACCAGCCAGTGCCTGCGCTGCCTCGGGCAAGATCTCGGCGCTCTGCGGACCCAGGGCGCGCAGCAGGTCTAGACGCGAGACGTTGGACAGCGTCGCGTCAACCAGCAACGCTCGCACCACCGCTCGCGCTTGCGGGGCCCGCGTTGCGCGCGCAAGGACGATCCGCAGCTCACGCCGCTCCGGAGTCGAGGCCTGGCCGAGACGCCGCGTGATGGCCTCGACCGCACGCTCCGGAGCGACCAGCGCGAGCTCCTGAGCGACTTGCTTCGCGGGGGCTCCTCGCAGCCGCGAAAAACGTTCCGCCAGCGGTTCGGCGCTGGCGCGACCACAGCGCCGCAACCGATCCTGCCCGTGCAAGCGCTGCGCTTCCGCGCGTCCCACGAGCGCGCTCACGTACACGGGCGCGCTCAGCTCACAGGGAGCCGTACCCAGCACGTCGAGCGCCACGCGACGACCACCCTCGTCTAGCCTGTCGAAGCTCGCGACCAGGGCACGGAACGCCGGCTCCCCCTGCGCACGCAGCACCGAGCCCGCCGCTTGCGCCCGCTCGCCCCCACCCGCCAGCGCGGCCACCAGCTGATCCGGGCTCTGCGATTCGAACTGGCTGATGGCCGCGAGCTGCGCGAAGCCGACGCGCGAAGCAGGGGTCTCGTTGAAGGCGCTCTCGGTCACGAGCGCTACGCAATCCGTCTGCACGGGCGCGGGCAGCGTGATGCGGAAGCGAGCGCCCTTCGTGGTTACCGCCGTGTCGGGGACGCGAACGTTGAAGACCGCACCGCGCGTCACCAGCCAGAACTCACGCGGCGTCGCGCTGGGGTCGGGGAGCGCCGCAGGCGGCTGCAACACCACTTCGAAGCCGGTCAGCGGCAGCTCCGCGGGTGCATTCATCAGCACGAACTCACCACGCCCGGCACCCCCACGATTCTCGGCCCAGCTCGTCTCCAGGTTTCCATCGGTGAGCGCCTGGGGCGAGCCGATGGCACTGCTCGCCCCCACGGCTCGCAACAGATTGTTCGGCGGCGTCGCGGTGGCAGGAGACGGCCCAAGCTCGGCGACGAGCTTGGGCGCTTTCTCCCGCTCCGCGCTCGATAACCGTTGCACCCTGGCGGGGCGCAAGGTGAGGTCGGTAGCGTTCAACACCTGCGGCGACAGCACCGCCGCTCGTCCGCAGAGATCGAGATCCTCGCGTTCGATGCCCAGCAGAATGTGCCGCGTTCCATCCGGGTCAGGCTCCGAGACGTTGAGGCTCTGTCCCTGACGCACGCCGTCGGAGCCCTCGCTGAGCCCCGTCAGTCCCGAAAACAGCACACGCGGAGCGGAGCCACCGAGCGGCGCCACCACCAGCGCCTGGAAGGTGCGGCCCGCACTGCCGGGAACGCTGACGACGATCGCCCGCCGCCCCTCACCAATGCCAACGACCATGAGCCGCGAGCGCGCCTGAGCGGCCCTGAGCTCGGCGGGCACACCGAGGTCGGTGCCGCCCGTCACCACACAGGGTTGCTGGGTGCACAGCTTGGCACGCAGGACACCCTGTGCGTCCGTGCCGACGACGAGCCCTGCTTGTCCGGCGCCTGGAGGAGCGAACGCGACCGCTGCCAGGCTCGTTGACGCGAGAAACGCCACGTTGGTAGCGGCCAACGCTGCCACGGACCACTTTGCAAACCAGCGGGTCACGCCAGCAAGCCTGTCAGTCGGCAGCACGGACGACAAGCGCCTCGAGCGCGATGTTGTCGAGGACCCCGGCGGCGTCAGGCGCCCACTGCCGCCCGCTCGACCTTCAAAGCGGTGAGCACCTCGTGCAGGCGCGCGCGCGGCACGGAAATGCGCGTGGGCATTCCGCCGCCCAGGTTCAACAGCTGTACGAAGTTCAGGCCAGAGTCGAAGCGCGCGGCAACACTGACGTTGTCCTTGTCGAGCACCACGCTGACGGGCTCGCGCTCCTGGCCGAGCAGCAGCAACAGCGTCTTGTCGACGCGCGCAAAGCCCTGGCTCACGTCCACGAATGCAACACCGGGGGGTAGCCGCACGTAAGCTTCCGCGGCCCGCCGCGTCTCCCGCTCGATGGGCAGCAGCTCCTCGGCGGCGCGGTCGATGGGCTCCCACAAGGCGGCATCGCTCAGCCCGCTCGCCAGGTGCCTCACGATGAGGCCGAACAAACCCGACTCGTGAGGGCGCGCGCGCAACGCGCGGTCCATGCGCTCCGCGACGCGACCGGGGATGCCGATGCGAGTGTCGATGGCCCGCGCGTCGTCGTCGCAGCCAGGATAGGGCTCGAAACCCCCGCGCATCCATTTGGCCGCGCTCGCCAGGCCGTCGAAGTCCGTGTGGCAGACGATGGTGTCGATGGGACCCGTGCGCGCCACCAGGGCCGGATCGATCATCTCGGGGCAGGCGCCGTGCTCCGCCTTCGTCGAGAGCACGAACCGGGGATCGTCCCTGAACCTTTCGTGGGCCTCGTGGTCGTGATGATCCACCCAGGCTCCGAGTCGCGAGCCCAGCGCTTCGATGAACGGCAGCGTGACCTTCTCGAAGCCACCCCCGGTGCCCGCCGCGCCCGCGAACGCGATGTCGAGCACGGAGACCCTTCCCTGCAGCTGGTTCGCCTTGGGGAGCTTACGCGGGGTGCCAAAGGCGAGGTGCATGGGTTCGCTCGCCGACTCCGGCGGATAGCTTACGCCGGATCGAGCCGCCGAGCGACGTCCGAGCGCTGCTGGTCTGAACGGCCCCCGGGCCCGAGCCGGTGATGAGCCCGACGGCCACAATGGCAACGGCTGCGGCGCAGCGACGGTGATAGCGTTCCCACGTGAACACGGACGACAGGACCGACTTGCTGCGCCGCGCCCTCGCGCACCCACTGGAGAGCACTTCGTTCGATTGGGGCCAGCGATACACGGGCAAGGTGCGCGACAACTACACCACGGCCGACGGCCGACGGCTGCTCGTGGTGACCGACCGGGTGAGCGCGTTCGACCGGGTTCTCGGCACTTTACCGCTCAAGGGGCAGCTCCTGAACTTCGCCGCGGCCTGGTGGTTCGAGCGTACCCGGGATGTCGCGGACAATCACGTGCTGGCGGTGCCGGATCCCAACGTGCTCGTTGCACGCGAGTGCCAGCCGCTGCCCGTCGAGATGGTGGTCCGCGCCTATCTTACCGGCACTACCTCGACCAGCATCTGGGTTCATTACACGCGCGGCGAGCGCGTCTTCTGCGGGCACCGCTTGCCCGACGGCCTGCGGCAGCACGAACAGCTCCCGGAGCCCATCCTCACCCCGAGCACCAAGGCGGCTCACGGCGACCACGACGTCTCCGCCTCGCGCGAGCAGATCCTGCAGCTCTCGGGCATGTCGGCGCAGCACTTCGATCGCGCCGCCGAACTGGCGATGGCGTTGTTCCGCCGCGGTCAGGAGGTCTGCGCGGAGCGCGGCCTGATCCTCGTCGATACCAAGTACGAGCTCGGCGTGACGCCCGAGGGGCAGGTCGTGGTGATCGACGAGATACACACCCCGGATTCCTCGCGCTTCTGGTACGCCGAAAGCTATCGGCAGCGCTTCGCCGCTGGCGAGGCGCCGGAAAGCTTCGACAAAGAGTACTTACGCCGTCACCTGGTGGAGCTTGGATTCGACGGTAACGGGCCGATTCCCCTTATCAGCGACGAGGTGCGCATCGAGGCGTCCCGCCGCTATCTGGAAGCCGTCGAGCGCATCACGGGCATGCCGTTCCAGCCGAGCCTCGAAGAGCCCATCGAGCGGATGCGACGCACCGTGGGCGCTTACCTGGCGCAGCCCGGCTGAAACTCCCGGACAGTGGCGTTTTGGCCGCTCGTCGGCCGCAGCAAGCCCCCGCGACATGCAGTAGACTCGCACAGTGAACCGCACCGCATCGCGCGGCACCCGCCAGCTCGCGGCAGCGCTGACCGCTGCGACCGGCTGCTGCGTGCTCGTTCTGACGAGCTGCAACGACAGCCGCGCCACCCCAACCCCCGAGGCAAGAGCGGCGCTGCGAGGGGGAGAGCCGCGCGACGTCACGCTCGAGAAGGTGACGGAGCTGCCCCTGGAGCAGACCATCGACATCTCGGGCACGCTCGCACCCGACGAGGAGGTGACCCTCGCCGTCAAGGTGCCCGGCAGGCTCGCGTCCATCAAGGTCGACCTGGCAAGTCCGGTGCAGCGCGGGCAGGTGGTCGCGCAAATCGAAGCCACCGACTATCAGCTGCGTATCGAGCAGGTCACCGCGTCGCTGGCGCAGGCGCGGGCTCAGCTCGGTCTCGACCCGGCAACCCCGCTCAGTGAGCTGGACGTGGAAGCCACTGCGTTGGTGCGCCAGGCGCGAGCGACGCTCACCGAGGCGCAAGCCAACCTGGTCCGTGCCCGCAGCCTCGCCAAGGAAGGCTTGACCACCGGCATGGAGCTCGACGCGGCGGAGGCGGTCGCAGTCCGCGCCGAAACCACAGTGCAGTCAGCCATCGAAGAGGTTCGCATACGAAGGGCCGCGGTGCGGCAGCGCGAGTCGGAGCTGGCTCTTGCCAGGCAGCAGCTTGCGGACACCTTGCTGCGGTCGCCGACCGACGGAGTGGTCCAGGAACGCCTGGCGAACGTCGGCGAATTCTTCGCGGCCGGCGCTCCGATCGTGAAGATCGTACGGGTGGACCCCTTGCGGCTGCGCGTGGCGATCCCCGAGCGTGAAGCCCAGCCCGTCGTGGCGGGCCAGCCCGTTCACGTGCACGTCGAAGGCGACCCCAACACCTACTCGGGCGTCGTCGCGCGCGTCGCCCCGAGCCTGGACCTCGCCAGTCGCAGCCTGCTCATCGAGGCGGACATTCGCAATCCGGGGACGCTGCGTCCCGGCAGCTTCGCTCGCTCGAGTATCGTGGTCGGCAGCAAGCCCGTGCCGACCGTGCCGCGCAGCGCGATCGTGACGTTCGCAGGCTTGCAAAAGGTCCTGACCGTCGACAACGGCAAGGCGGTCGAGAGGACGGTCACCACGGGCAAGGTGGCGGGCGCGCGGGTCGAGATCCTCTCCGGGATCAAGCTCGGCGAGGCCGTGGTGGTGCGCCCCGGCTCCCTGCAGCAGGGGCAGCCGGTGCGCATCAAACCAGGAGCCTGACATGCAGTTTCTGGCCGAGATTTGCATCCGCCGACCCATTTTCGCCGCCATGCTCGTGCTGGCCTTGGTGGTGGTGGGGGCCACGGCGTACGGCAGCCTCGGCGTCGACCGCTTCCCGGCTGTAGATCTGCCCACCGTTACGGTCCGCACAATCCTCCCAGGTGGCGCGCCAACCGACGTCGAGAGCGAGATCACCGAAGAGATCGAAGAAGCGGTCAACACCGTTCAAGGCATTCGCGAGCTCCGCTCGATCTCGTCCAACGGTACGTCGCTGGTGATCGCGACATTCGAGCTTTCGCGCGACGTGGACAGCGCGGCTCAGGACGTGCGCGATCGCGTCCAGGGCGTGCTGCGCAATTTACCCGAAGGCACTGACCCGCCGATCATCAGCAAGCAGGACAACGACTCGACCCCCGTCTTGACGGTCGCCGTGTCCGCCGACCGCGATCTGCGCGAGCTCACCGAAATTGCGGACAAGACGGTGCGCGTGCAGCTCGAGCGTTCCGCGGGCGTGGGCGAGGTCCGCGTGGTCGGCGGCCAGGAGCGAGCGCTGAAGATCTGGATCGATGCCGACAGGCTCGCTGCCCATCGGCTGCCGATCACGGCGGTGCGCGACGCCATCGTCCAACAGAATGCGAACATCCCCGCCGGCAACGTCACCGGCGAGCAGCAAGAACGCACCCTGCGGACCATGGGGCGCATGAGCTCGGCCGCCGAGTTCGACGCGCTGGTGGTAGCCCAGGTGCAGGGTCGCCCGATCCGCGTCCGTGACATTGGGCGCGCCGAGGACGGCACTTACGAGCAGCGCTCGCTCGCCCGCTTGAACGGCAAGCCCACCGTCGTGCTCAACGTCATCCGGCAGTCGGGCGCCAACACCGTCGCGGTGATCGAGTCGGCCAAGAACAACCTGGAGAAAATTGCCGCAGAGCTGCCGCCCGATGTGCAGTTGCAGGTCCTGCGTGACCAGTCTCGCTACATTCACGCGGCGTTGCACGAGATCAACGTGCACCTGGTGCTCGGCAGCATCCTCGCGTGCCTCGTCGTGCTCGCCTTCATGCGCTCCTGGCGCTCGACGCTGATCGCCGGGGTGGCCAGTCCAGCCTCGGTGATCAGCACCTTCGGCATGATGTGGTGGCTTGGCTTCACGCTCAACAGCGTGACCATGCTGGCCTTGGTCTTGATGGTGGGCATCGTCATCGATGACGCCATCGTCGTGCTCGAGAACATCTTCCGCTTCGTGGAGGAGAAGCGGCTCGACTCCTTCGAGGCGGCCCGTGCCGCGACCAAGGAGATCGGGCTGGCCGTGCTCGCCACGACCTTGTCGCTGGTCGTGATCTTCGTGCCGGTCTCGTTCATGTCCTCGATCTCGGGGCGCTTCTTGTTCCAGTTCGGCATCACCGCCGCGGTAGCTGTGATGGTGAGCTTGCTGGTGTCTTTCACGCTCACGCCAATGATGAGCGCGCGGCTCTTGCGCAAGGAGGCGAAGGCCTCTGGCCACGCCACCGCAGCCGCGCCGAGCCCCGCGGCCGACGCCCAGTCGCGCACCGGCTTTTATGCGCGCATCGACGGGCTCTATACGCGCCTGCTTGGAGCCTCGATGCGGCACCGTGGGCCGGTCGCGCTGCTCGCGCTCGCGGTGGTGGCGACCTCGATCCCACTCTATTCGCTGGTCAAGCAGGAGTACATCCCGACCGACGTGGATGAGGCAGAGTTCGAGGTGCGTGTGCAGGGCCCGCTCGGCGCCAACCTGGCCGCCATGGACGAGGTAATGCGCCGGGTCGACGGCGATTTGCGCAAGCTGGGGGGCGTTCGAGACGTGCTGGTCCAGGCTGGGGGCGGCTTCATCGGCGGGGTCAGCTCGGGTGAGGCGTTCGTACGTATCGCTCCCCACGAACAACGCGTCTTTTCGCTGACGCGGCTCTGGCGCGAGACCATCGCGGGCCAACCGTTGGCCGCGTTCGAGGGCAACTATAGCCAGCGTGACGTCATGCAGCAGGCGCGTCAGCGCTTGCGGCAGTATCGCGATTTGCGCGTCTCGGTGCGGAACGCGCCAAGCTTCAACATCGGCGGCGGCAACTTCGACATCGACTTCTCGATACAGGGCCCCGAGCTCGAGTCGCTCGCGCGCTACACGAACCAGCTGCGCGAGCGCTCACTCCAGCTCGGCGGCATTCTCGACGCGGATACGACGTTGAAGCTCGATCAGCCCGAGCTGCGCGTCATCATCGATCGCGAGCGTGCCGCCGACCTCGGCGTGCGCACGGAGGACATTGCTACCGCGCTCCGGCTGATGGTCGGGGGCGAAGACGAAGTATCCCGCTTCCGCGACGAGGCGGCCAACGAGAACTATGACGTACAGCTGCGTTTGCTCGAGGGCTACCGCAACCAGGAGAGTGTGATCAGCCGGCTCTACGTGCCACGCTCGGCGCCCTCCGCCGCGACGGCCGAGCAGGTCGCTGGCGGAGCGAAACCGAGCAGCGCCAGTGGGGCGGGCACGGGCGACCTGGTGCGCCTCGACAACCTCGTGCGCCTGGAGGCGGCGCAGAGCCCGTCGCGCATCGATCGGCTCGACCGCCAGCGCGTCGCTAGCTTGCGAGCAGCGGTCGGCCCGGGCTACGCCCTGGCAGACCGTCTTCAGGCGCTCAGGGGAGCGTTCGCAGAAATGGACGTGCCGGCCGCTTACACGGCCAGCGTGCGCGGCCGCGGCGCCGAGCTCGAGAGCACGTTCGGGGAGTTCATCTGGGCTTTCACGCTGTCGATCGTGCTCATGTACATGATCTTGGCCTCGCAGTTCGAGAGCCTGCTGCATCCCATCACGATCCTGCTGGCGTTGCCGATTGCGGTGCCGTTTGCCCTCTTCAGCTTGTGGGCCACCGGCAACACCCTGAACCTCTATTCGGCGCTCGGGCTGCTCGTGCTCTTCGGTGTCGTGAAGAAGAACTCGATTTTGCAGGTCGACCACATGAACAAGCTGCGCGCGACGGGCATGCCCCGCGCGGAGGCCATCCTGCAGGCGAACCGTGACCGCCTGCGACCCATTCTGATGACCACGCTGGCGCTGGTAGCCGGCATGCTCCCGCTGTGGGTCGGCACTGGACCCGGCGCCGAGGAGCGCCGCACCATCGCGGTGGTAGTCATCGGCGGTCAATCGCTGAGCCTGCTGCTGACGCTGGTGGTAACCCCCGTGGCGTACTCGCTGCTCGATGACCTGGTCGAAAGCGAGCGTGCCAAGCGCGTGCGCGCACGGGTAAACGGGCTCGCGCACGGCTTTGCCTTGCGGCTGGGCCGGCTGCGGCCGCGACGCTCGGTCTGAGTGGTCGTGCGCGTGAGCGGCGCGGGTTTCCGCGCGCTGTCGCCCTGCGAGCCAGCTGATACACTGGGCGTTATGCCGACCGACCCCGCAGTCTACATCGCCAGTGCGGCGCGCACTCCCATCGGGGCCTACCTGGGCGCGCTCTCCCCCCTCACTGCCCCGCAGCTCGGCGCTGTTGCCATCCGCGAGGCCGTCGGCCGGGCGGGCCTCGCCCCGGAGCACGTCGATGAGGTTTTCCTCGGCAACGTGCTGTCAGCGGGCATCGGGCAAGCTCCTGCCCGTCAGGCCGCTCTCTTCGCCAAGCTTCCGCAGACGGTGCCCTGCACCAGCGTGAGTAAAGTCTGTGGCTCGGGGCTACAAGCCGTGATCTTCGGTGCGCGCGCCATCGCGGTCGGCGACGCTCATCTGGTCGTGAGCGGGGGCATGGAGTCCATGTCCAATGTTCCTTACTACCTGCGACAGGCTCGTACGGGCTACCGGCTGGGCGACGGCAAGCTCATCGACGGCATGATCTTCGATGGGCTCTGGGACCCGTACAATGACTTCCACATGGGCGAGGCGGCGGAGCTCTGCGCACGCGATTTTGCCATCACGCGGGCGGAGCAGGACGAATTCGCGCGTGAGAGCTACTTGCGGGCGCGGGCCGCCATTGCGTCCGGCGGGTTCGAGCAGGAGATCGCAGCCGTCAGCGTGCCCCAGAAGAAGGGCGAGGCGCTGCAGGTCCGCGTCGACGAGGAGCCAGCGCGCGGCGACCCCAGCCGCTTTGCCAGTCTGAGGCCGGCGTTCACCGCCGACGGCAGCATCACCGCGGCCAATGCCTCGAGCATCAGTGACGGCGCCGCCGCGCTGGTGTTGGCCAGCGAAAGCGCCGTCAAGCGGCACGCTTTGCAGCCGCTCGGCCGCATCGTTGGCTGGGGAGGAGCGGCGCAAGCGCCCGAGTGGTTCACCACGGCTCCGGCGGCCGCCATCGCCACCACCTTGAGCAAGCTGAGCTTGCAAGCGTCGGATATCGACTTGTGGGAGATCAACGAGGCGTTTTCGTGCGTGACGATCGCCTGTGCGCGCCTGGCCAACCTCGACCTGGCACGCGTCAACGTGAGAGGCGGCTCAGTCGCCCTGGGGCACCCGATTGGCGCCTCGGGAGCGCGCATCCTGACCACCCTGCTCTACTCCCTGGCGGCGGAGAAAGCTCGGCGGGGCCTGGCAACTCTGTGCATTGGCGGTGGCGAAGCCCTGGCGGTCGTCGTCGAACGCGTTTGAGAGGCTCGACGGCCCGCCCATCCAGAGTCAGATTGAACACGGATGGACCGAGTGGATGCCGCACCCACGGACGCCGCTTTTCAAAGGGCGTTCGTCGCCGTCAGCTATCTGCTGGGTAGCCGCGAGCCGGGCGCATTGGCCGTCTTCCCTGCGGCCCGCAGCAGCACGCGCGCGCTGCTCGCCGAGCTCGCCAGCGACGACCAGGCGCAGCGAGCTGCAGCGCTCGGTCGCGAGCTCGCGGAGGTGGCGCGAGCGCTCCGCGAGCGGAGCCTCGCGTGAGCCTTACCTTCGGCAGGGTGCACAAAGCCGAAGAGCTCGCTGCCAGCGATGCCATTGCCTGGCAAGCGCCCGCCGCTGACGCCTTGCCGAGAGCGCGCGTGGTGCCGGCGC
>DASQDA010000001.1:0-4315 GCA_035634435.1 Polyangiaceae bacterium | reverse complement strand
CGGCGTCGAGCACGCTGCCCGCCAGGCCCCAGCCGGTGCCGAATACGAGCAGCACCGGCGCTCCCGGCTCCGTCAGCATCGTGCGCGCCGCCGAGTAGCTGAGCACGCTGCCGCGCGCTACTGCGCTGGTCACCCAAACCTCCGGCTTCAAGGCCTCCACCACCTCGTCCAGAGACGACACGATGCGGAGCAGCGACAACGCCGGCGCACGATCGGGAATGCGGCGCGCCCCCGAGCCGGCGGTCCAGTGCTCCCGCACGCGCTCGGCGAGCACACGCTGAGCAGCGACCGGATGCACGACGAAGAAATCCGTCGCACCAAAGGTGTGCGAGCTCCGCGCAATATCGTGCAGATCGATGTTGGTGATGGCGCTGGTCACGATGGCACCACCGCGATCGAGCACGGGGTGATGAACCAGGGCAACGACGACACGTCTCATGAGGACGCGCCGCCACCGCGCGTCGGAACCGTCGCCGCGAGCAGATCCGGACGGCGCTCGGCCGTGCGCGCCCTGGACTGAGCCGCACGCCACTCGGCAACCTTGGCGTGATCGCCGGACAGCAGCACGCTCGGCACGTCCTGTCCGCGAAAGCTCGCCGGGCGCGTGTACTGCGGGTATTCGAGCAGTCCGCCGCAGGCAGGGCTGAACGACTCTTCGGTGGTGGAATCCGCGTTCCCCAGCACACCGGGCAGCAGGCGGACTACGGCTTCGATCATGGCCATCGCCGGAACCTCGCCACCGGTGAGCACGAAGTCACCCAGCGAGACCTCCTCGTCGACGAAGGAACGCACCCGCTCGTCAAACCCCTCGTAACGGCCACACACCAGCAGCATCGATGCCAGCGCAGACCAGACCCTGGCCCGCGGCTGCGCGAACTGTGCGCCTTGCGGCGTCAAGAGCACGCGGCGTTCCGCGCGCTCGAGTCCCAGCGTCTGCTCGGCGGCTTCGATACCCGCCAGCACGCAGTCCGCTCGCATCACCATTCCCGAGCCACCGCCGTAGGGTGTGTCATCCACGCTCAGATGCTTTCCGAGACCGTGACGTCGCAACGGCTCGAGGTGCACCGTCAGCTGCCCGCCGGAAATAGCGCGCCCTACGAAGCTGGTCGCCAGGAACGTGGTGAAGAGCTCCGGAAACAGGCTCACTATCGCGACTTGCATCGCTACTCGATGAACCCGTCGCGGTTGTGCAGCTCGATGCGCTTGGCACCCGCGTCGATGCGCGCGACGAAGGCCGGCATCAACGCGAGCTCCACCTCACGTCCGTCGGGACAGGCGATGATCAAGGAGTCCACGCTCGGATTGACCTGCACGCGCGTCACCTGACCGACCAGACCGTCTGGGGCGTGCACCGTGGCGCCCACCAGGTCGACCAGGTACGCCTCGCCGTCCTCGAGCGGCGGCAAGGCTTCGCGGGGGACGAACAGCCTAGCTCCGCGCAGTGCGTCCGCCGCCGTGCGGTCGTCGATGCCCTTGAACTTAACGAGCAGACCTTTGCCGGTACGCTGCCGACTCTCGATCTCGAAGGTGCGACGCTCGCCGCTTTCGAGCTCGAGCTCGAGCGAGCCAACCTCGAACAAGCTCGAGCTGCCCTCCCAGTGCAACTGCACATTGAGCATACCCTGCAGCCCGTGGGGCCGGGTCACCCGCGCGACCTCGAGCGCGCTCAATCGACGATATCGAGCTGAGCGCGCCGTCCGAGCTTGATCGACGCGGCGGTGAGGATGGTGCGCATGGACTGTGCAGTGCGCCCGTCCTTGCCGATCACCTTGCCGATGTCGTTTTTGGCGACCCGCAGCTCGATGATGGAGCTGTGGTCCCCCTCGATCTCGGCGACCTCGACGCCCTCTGGGTCATCGACGAGCGACTGAGCAATGGTAGCGATGAGTTCCTTCAGAGCCATGCTGAGCGTCTCCGAGCACACGAGCACAGGCGGGTCCGAGTGGCCGCGCTGCTCGCTTGCGCCAATCTCGAGGGTACTATCACGTGGCCGGTTGCTGGGCTTCCGCCGCGGGCGCCGGCTGCTTCTTCAAGAGCCGTGTGAGCGTGTCAGACGCCGTCGCACCTTGGCCGCGCCAGTAGTCGAGCCGGCCGCGATCCACGGTCAAGGGACCCGCCGGATGAAACGTGCCGATGTTCTCGATGAAACGCCCGTCTCGCGGGCTGCGGTGATCGGCAACGACGATGCGATAGAACGGGGACTTTTTCGTGCCGTGGCGCGAGAGGCGAATGTGAACAGCCATGAAGGTTCCTTGAAATCGTAGCGAAATGAGGCGAACGGGCCGGACGGTAGCACCAGGTCTTGCTAGCGCCACCTTCCGGCGAGGCGTGAAGGCGAGCCGCGGCTCAGAAGCCGGTCCCGCTGCGCCGGGAAAGTAGAGGAGGCGGCGCCGACTCGTCAAGCCGTGCTGCAGCAGTAAACCAAGAATCGCCTTCCGGCGGCACGCCGCGATGCTAACGTGAGACCCAGTGTCTTCCCCTCGCGAGGCTCTCGATCGCGTCGTTCGCGAGCTCATCGGCCCTCTGCTGCGCGCCGACGGCGGCGAAATATACCTGGTTTCGCTCACGGAGAGCAGCGTGAGCTTGCACTTCGCCGGCCGCTATTCGGGATGTCCGGGCAACACGCTGGTGCGACGCCGTGTCATCGAGCCGGTACTCCAGGCCGCTGCTCCCGACGTTCAAATCACGATCACGAGCGGCGTGCTCGTGCCCGCCGGCGCCGAAAAGCTGTCGTAGCCGGTCGCCCATAGGAGGGCGACGCGAGCCGCGCCGTCGCGGAGCGGCTCGCGCCTGACACTACTTCTTTGCCTTGTCCTTGCCCTTGTCCTTGTCCTTGGCGCCGGGGGGTGGCTCCTGGCCGCGGATCACGGAGGCGACGTCGGAATCGAGCTTTTGCGGGCCATCCTGAGCCTTGTTCCGGCGATGCTCGGAAAGGTTCTCCTGAATGCGGCGCTCGGCATAAACGACGGCCAGCGTGTTGCCGCGATCGAGCGCGCGGATGACCTTGTCCGGGTCACGCCATTCGGCTTCGTCGAAGGGTCTTCCCTTCTCGTAGTCGGCGGTCGTGAGCTTGGGTGCCGCTCCGAAGCGGGTCGCCAGCACCTTGACGGCCTCCTGGAAGCTCTCGCCGAGGCTGCTGCCCTGCTTGAGCTTGTGCTCGTCGTAGACCTTCCAGAGCCGATCGTTGAAAAAGAAGAAGTAACGCTTGGTGCCGCTCCTCAGCGTGAGCCAGGCCATACTCTCGCCGTTGTTGTAGCTGTACTCCCCCTTCAGCGCCGATTGATCGACGCCGGTCGGCGTGGCTCCGAACTCGACACGGCTGCGCCGCAGCGCTCCTTGCTTGTTCTTCAGATCCACGTTGAGGGCCTCGAGCTCGAGGCCGGGCTGAGCCTTGCGGTACAGCGGAAGCATTTCTTCTTCGAGCTGCTTGTCGTAGAGCTTTGCCACCCCCTCGAGCGAGAGCCCCCAACGCAACCCCTTGGGCGGAATCTGGAAGCTCTTCTCGATGAGACCGACGTTGCTGCCCTGCCCTGCTTTGGCCTTGGCCTTGGCATGGGCGGGCGTTTCCGCCGTTGCGGCAAGCAGAGCGCCGAGGACAATAGCGGTCAGCGCTGGGAACCGTGTGAGCTTCATTACATTTCCTCCAAAAAACCGTGCCGAGTTCGGGCGGGCGAAACTACACCTCGCCGCCTTGCGGCTCAAGCTGCGAACGGCGGTTGGACGGCTGCGGATCGCCGAATAATCACGCTTCCAGCATCTCCGCGAAACAGACCCACTCATGCTTAGAAAAATCCAGCCGAAGGACACACGTAGCCTCGCTCGACGCAGGCTCACCGGGCTTTTTGCCGCGCTCGGCTGCGCGGCGCTGCCAGTGGTTGTTCTCGGCTGCAGCACTCAGAAGTCGCGCGCCGAGCCGCCCCCCGCGCGGTACACGCCCGAAGAAGCGACCTTGTTCGACGACATTCTGCGTCCCGAGCTGTTCGGCATCGAACAGCCGCGCGAGCTGCCCGAAAACGACGGCTTGCTCGCAGCGCGACTCCAGCACGCCGATGCTGTGTTCGCGGGCAAGGTGGTGACGGTCACGCGCGAGCGCGGCGGCGGGGTGCAGACCGACGGCTACAGCGTGAACGTGCTCCCGTTGGGGCCGGCCATCTCGGGTATTCTGCCAGGTGGCGTGGTCACGCTCAGAGTGGGTGAGCTCAACCCGGTATATCGCTGGCTCGACGAGCTCGCGGCAAGCTTCGTGTCAAAGCCCCTTATCGTATTCACGCGCAGCTATCCAGGTGAGCTGCATTTCCACGCGACGGTCGACACG